>CAMPCG010000060.1 GCA_946644025.1 uncultured Prevotellaceae bacterium
TTCATCGCCATTGCGCCCTCGCTGGGATTCCTCGGCACCGTCATTGGCATGGTCATGGCCTTCGACCAGATTCAGGAGGCCGGCGACATCTCGCCGACCATCGTCGCCGAGGGCATGAAGGTGGCGCTCATCACCACCATCTTCGGCATCATCGTCGCCGTCATCCTGCAGGTGTTCTACAATTTCATCCTCACCAAGATCGACCACCTCACGGCCGACATGGAGGATGCCGCTATCACTATCGTCGACCTTTTAGCCAAGCAGAAACATGATTGACGCTCTTCTCTATCTTCTCTACTTCATGCTGGCTCTGGCCTCGGCACTCGTCGTCTGGTCGCTCATACACCAGTGGCGCGCTGGCAAATAGTCCAATTGTAAATCGTCCAATCGTCCAATCGTCCCAATCGTGTTCAGACGGAGAAAAAGGGAGACCCCCATGCTCGATGCCACGTCAACAGCCGACATCTCGTTCATGCTGCTGATCTTCTTCCTCGTCACCTCGTCGATGGACACCGTAAAGGGGCTCTCGCGACAGTTGCCGCCACCCGACGAGAGCACCGAGCAGCAGGACCTGCTGGTGAAGCAGCGCAACGTCATGGCACTCACGCTTGATGCCGACGGACGGCTGACCTGCAACGGCGACACGCTGAGCATGGCCGACCTGCCCGAGCGCGTGGCCCGCTTCGTCGATAATGCCGACGACGACCCTGCACTGCCCGAGAAGAGCCGGCGCGACGTCCATTTGCTTGGCGAGTGCCGCGTCAGCGACCGTCATATCATTACCATCGACGTCAGCCGCGAAACCCTCTACGACGACTATTTCCAAATGCAGAACGCCGTGGCACGCGGCTACTACACCCTGCGCGACCGCCTGGCACGCCAGCGATTCCACCGCCCCTACGCCGACTGCACGCCCGAGCAGCGCGAAGTCATAGCCATGGTCTATCCGCAACGCATCAGCGAGCTGCAATCTGAGGAAGGAGGTGCCCAATGATTCAGCGTGGATCGTTCCGCAGGCAGGAGCACAAGATGCCCGTTCTCAACACCTCGTCGCTGCCCGATCTCATCTTCACGGTACTCTTTTTCTTCATGATTGTCACTCACATGCGTGACGTCGACCTGAAGGTGCGCTACGACGTACCTCAGGGTACCGAGATTCAGAAGCTCGGCCACAAGGCGGCGGTCGTCAACATCTACATCGGACGCCCCATCAACGCTGCGGCTGCCGACACTCAAACTGCACCGGCGCCGTCCAGTGTCGCGTCGTCGTCAGCGCTCTCCGACTTCCGTCTACAGCTGAACAACGAGCTGGCCACCATCGACGACATCCGCGAGTTCATCGACCGCGAGCGCAACCGCATGTCACCTGAAGACCAGGCACGCATGACCATCAGCATCAAGGCTGACCGCGACGTGCCTATGGGCATCATTGCCGACGTGAAGCGCGCCCTGCAGCAGTCATACGCCTTGAAGATTAGCTACGCCGCTACCGAGCGAAAATAGTCATTCTCTCGCGAAAAGTGCTCGGAAAAGTGATAATTTCGGCGTTCCGATGCTTTTTTTATGCCAATTTGTTGCAATTCTCGTTTTTTTTTGCTACCTTTGCACCGTACTTAAAAGAAAAGGAAAAGAATATGGCAAATCAGAAACTCGACCGACTGGATAAGCAAATCCTGAAAATGATAGCCGACGATGCACGCGTGGCTTTCCTCGAAGTGGCACGCGAGTGCAACGTCAGTGGCGCGGCCATCCACCAGCGCATACAGAAACTCACAGCTATGGGCGTGCTCAAGGGCTCGCAGTTCATTCTCGACCCTGAGAAGATAGGCTATGAGACCTGCGCATTCATTGGCATCAACCTGAAGAATCCCGAAGACTTTGACGATGTGGTGGAAAAACTGCGCGCCATCCCCGAGGTGGTGGAGTGCCACTACACCACCGGCAACTACGACCTCTTCATCAAGGTCTACGCCATCAACAACCACCACCTGCTCAACTTCATACACGACAAGCTGCAGCCTCTGGGCATCGCACGCAGCGAGAGCCTCATCTCCTTCCACTCGGCAATCGAGCGGCAGTTGCCAATCGGCAACCTGTTTGATAAGGAGTAAAGGAGGTAAAGGAGTTGAGGAGTAAAGGAGGTAAAGGAGTTGAGGAGTAAAGGAGTTAGTCCTTCCTCCTGACGTACTCTACAAAGTCATAGTCATACGCGTGGCGTTCGTCACGCGTATGTTTTTCGCGGCTTGTCTCGCGCCAGTCGCTGTAATCGGGGAAGAAAGTGTCGGCCTCTGCCGGCGTGTCGTCAATCTCTGTCAGGCACAGACGGTCGGCCACGGGCAGCAGCTGCCGGTAGAGGCTGGCTCCGCCGATGATGAACACCTCCTCGTCATGGCCGACGCTGCGGGAAAACTCCTCCCACGTGGCGAAGCACTCACAGCCCGGCAGCTCACGCTTGCTGCGCGTCAGCACGCAGTTGCGGCGGTTGGGCAGCGCACCCTTTGGCAGACTGTCAAACGTGCGGCGCCCCATCAATATGGTGTGACCTGTCGTCAGCTGCCTGAAGCGCTTCATGTCGTCAGGCAGCCAGTATATCAGTTTGTTCTCAAAGCCGATGGCCCTGTTCCGGGCAACGGCAGCTATCATCGTTATCATTCCTTTCGTTTTCCTTTCCTTTTTTTCTTGTTTCTTTTCTTCTTCTTCCTTCTCTCGTTTTTCTTCTTGCGAGTCTTCGTTATAACGACATCTCGTTATTTCGTTATAACGACCGTTCACACCGAAACCTCGGCCTTGATGTGCGGCCACGGGTCGTAGCCCTCCAGCTGGAAGTCCTCGTAGCGGAAAGCGAAAAGGTCCTTCACACTGGGGTTCAGCACCATGCGCGGCAGCGGGCGCGGTGTGCGCGTCAGCTGCAGGCGGGCCTGGTCGAGGTGGTTCAGGTAGAGGTGGGTGTCGCCCGTGGTATGGACAAACTCGCCGGCCTCCATGTCGCACACCTGCGCCACCATCTGCAGCAGCAGGGCGTAGCTGGCAATGTTGAACGGCACGCCGAGGAACGTGTCGGCCGACCGCTGGTATAGCTGCAGTGACAGGCGGCTCTTGCCGCCCTCATGGCGTGGCGGCGCAACGTAGAACTGGAACATGGTGTGGCACGGGGGCAGCGCCATCTTGTTCACCTCAGCCACGTTCCAGGCCGAGACGATCATGCGCCGCGAGTTGGGGTTGTGGCGAAGCTGGTCGAGCACCTGCTGAATCTGGTCGATGGTGCCGCCTTGGTAGTCAGGCCACGACCGCCACTGATGCCCATAGACGGGCCCCAGCTCGCCCTGGGCGTCAGCCCATTCGTCCCAGATGCTCACGCCGTGCTCCTTCAGGTAGCCGATGTTCGTGTCGCCCCGAAGGAACCATAGCAGTTCGTAGATGATTGACTTCAGGTGCAGCTTCTTCGTCGTCAGCAGGGGGAAGCCCTCCTGCAGGTTGAAACGCATCTGGTGGCCGAACACGCTCAGCGTGCCCGTCCCCGTGCGGTCGCCTTTCTCTACGCCGTCGCGCAGTATGCGGTCAAGCAGGTCTAAGTATTGTTTCATAGTCGTTATGGGTGTTATTCCGGTGTGAGCACCGGTACGTAGTCGTTGGGTATATGCGTCGTCTTGATGCGCCACTCCTTGGGGTACTGGTTGTTGGCGCGCGTGCCAATGTTCTTCGCTGGGCCTAAGGGGTGGCCCTCGAACGTCACCGTCACCATGCCCTTCGGCGTGCCATCTGGCAGCACCAAGGCTTCGCCACGCAAGTAGGCCAGCGCCTGGGGGTAGGTGAGGGGAGCCTCACCCCCAACCCCTCTCCCAAGGAGAGGGGAGTATATAGTTCTTTCGTTGAGAATGCGTCCGACTTCCTTTCCGCTGCCTAATCTATATAGCCTCTCCTCCCTTGGGGAGGGGGCGGGGGTGGGCTTGCCCCCTTTCCTCATCGCGCACATAAAAAGGCCCTCGCCGCGCGACGTGCCGGGGATGAAGCGGAAGACGGGCTCCGTGAAGCCCTGGAGCAGCGAGCCCGTGATGCCCCAGTCGGCCTGTGTCTCCACGGGCAATACGCGGGCGTCGAACGTCTCAAGCATCCAGCGGATGTTCTCCTCGTTCTCTTTCGTATTAAAAGTACAGGTACTATAAATAAAAAGTCCGCCGTCATCCAGACACTCCCAGGCATCGCTGACAATCTCGCGTTGCAGGCGGGCACACTTCTCTACGTTTTGCGCGCTCCACTCGCCGATGGTGGCCGGGTCCTTGCGGAACATGCCCTCGCCCGAGCAGGGAACGTCGCACAGAATGACGTCAAACCGCAGTCCGCTGCGCCGGTAGTCGCGTGGGTAGCTGTTGGTGACGATGCAGTGCTCAGAGCCCCACTTCGTGATGTTCTCAAGCAGAATGTTGGCACGTGTGCGGTTGGGCTCGTTGGCGTAGAGCTCACTGCCTTCAGGCAGCACCGACAGGGCCAGCGTCGACTTGCCGCCGGGCGCAGCGCAGAGGTCGAGCATGCGCACGGGGCGGCAGGGCAGGTGCTGGCGAAGAACGGTGGCAAGAAACATCGACGATGCCTCCTGCACGTAGTAGCAACCGGCGTGCAGCAGCGGGTCGAACGTGAAGTTGGGACGGCGCGGCAAGTAGAAACCCTGCGCGCACCACGCCACGCGCTGGCCGCCGCCGACAGTCATGCCGGCCGTCTTCTGCGGGTTCAGACGGATGCTCACGGGGGCTTCCTCGCCGAGTGCAGCGAGGTAGCGGCTGAAGCGCTCGGGCCCGAAGAGGGCCTGCGTCGTGCGTATGAATTCGTCGGGCAATTGCATAATTCGCTTGCAAAAGTACGAAAAAAGGCGCGAAAAGCCAAAAAAAATCGCTACCTTTGCAACTTCGGGGGCCAAACTTTCGTCAAACGGACAAAGAAACCCCAAAAAACGAACAGAAATGAAGAAGCGTTTAATAACCCTCGTGCTGCTCACAGCAGCTTTTTCGGGCCTCCCCCTCATGGCCCAGAACGACTCAGTCAAGACCGACACCGCGCAGGTGGACGAGATTGAGGTCTACTCTGACACCACGCAGAACGACACCGCCAGTGCCATCCCCCTGCCCGTGGACGACGTGGACGACAACTTCCCCTTCGGCAACTCGCAGAGTCCCGTCGGCGATGTCCTCGGTAATGTCGACGGCTCGATGTTTGTCTGGGCTATCGTGGCCTGCGTCGTCCTGTTCATCATCTTCGTCCTGGCTCCGCTGGTCATCCTGGGCCTGCTGCTCTGGTTCGTCTATAAGAACCGCAAGGACCGCATGCGACTGGCAGAGATGGCCATGAAGAACGGACAGCCCATACCCGACGAGCTGGTGAAGCCCGCCACTACCAACGCCACTGCCGACGAGCTGCGCGCCCGTGGCATCCGACAGATATTCCTGGGCATCGGCCTCATCTTCCTGCTCGGCTGGGTAGCATCGAAGGTGGGTGTCGGCATCGGCATCGTGGTGCTCTGCATCGGCCTGGGCAACGTGTTCATCGCCCGCACAACGAAGAACAAGGAGAGCGAGCTCACGTCCCAAGACTTCGACACGCAGCCGTAAGCGCTCATCTCTCATCGCTCATCTCTCATCGCTCATCTCTCATCTCTCATCTCTCATCTCTCAACAATAAACACTCAACAATAAACACCCAACAGATATGACACAGAAGCTTTATCGTTCCAATGACCGCATCCTGGGCGGCGTTTGCTCAGGACTTGCCGAGTACTTCGACTTCGACCCCACGCTGGTCCGCATCGCCTACGCCTTCCTGGCCGTGTTCACCGTCTTCCCCGGCATCATTCTCTACATCATCATGTGGATCGTCATGCCACCGAAGAACAACATGACAGTTCATAGTTCATAGTTCACGGTTCATAGTTCATAGTTCATAGTTCGTGGCAACACTCAGCGACATCTCTCTCGTGACGCAGGTGGCTGTCTTCCACAACACGCGGGCCTTCGACCAGATCGTGCGGAAGTATCAGTCACCTGTGCGGAGGTTCCTGCTCAACCTGACGCTGGGCAACGAGGCGCTGAGCGACGACCTGGCGCAGGACACGTTTCTGAAGGCCTACACGAACATCGGTCAGTTTCGCGGGGAGGCATCGCTGCAGACGTGGCTCATGCGCATCGCCTACAATGTGTTCTATGACTATAAGAGGAGGAAGGAGAAAGGAGAAGGGAGTAGGGAGGAAGGAGAGAAGAGAGAGCCTCAAGCCACTACGGGCACTTCACTCGACGTGAAAATGGACGTGCGCCGTGCTCTGGCCCTGCTTCGCGACGAAGAACGTACGTGCGTCACCCTGCAGATGATTGACGGCGAGCCCATCGACCAGATTGCAGCTATCACGGGCATGCCCGAAAACACAGTGAAGTCGCACCTGCGCCGTGGCAAGCAGCGACTGGCTAACTATCTAAAACAGAACGGATATGGATAAGAAGAAAGGAGAAAGGAGTATGGAGAAAGGAGGAAGGAGAGCTCCGCTGACGACTGCCGACGCGGCGCTGACGGCTGACAGTGAACTGATCTCTGCTGCCGATGAACAGCTGCTGGCGCAATTCTTCATGGCTGCACAGCAGGAGGCTGTGGCCGACAACGGCTTTTCGCAGCGTGTCATGGAGCGCATAGACGCCCAGACGGTGGCCGCGGCGAAACGGTCGAACAGACTGTCGTGGCTCTGGACGCTGTTCTGCGTCCTCCTGGCGCTGGGCATCTTCAGCTGGCTGGGCGGGTGGAGTCATCTGGCAACCGTCATGGTGGGATTCCTCTATCATGTGCCGACGCTGGGACAGCTGGTGCAGCTGGTGCTCGTCGGCGTGTTGCTCATCCTGCTGGCAGCCGGCGAGGTGATCAGGCGCGAACGCCTCTCGCTTGGCGGTCTCTTTAATACTCCGATATAAACCTATTGTTTACAACTGGTAAACAGTAAGCATGAGAATCAGAACAGGAAGTCGTCGTCCGGCGTGACGGGGGCTTCCTCTTTTTGTGTGGCTGTCTTCTGCACCTGCTCCTTCACCTTGCTCTCGGCGTCGAACATGCCATAGGTGGTGCGCAGCACGATGAACTCGGTGCGGCGGTTCAGCTGGTGGCAGATCTCCTGCTTCTCCTCGTCGTTCAGGGCGTTGATAAACTCCTCCGTCAGCACGTCGTCGGCCTTCAGCCAGTCGTACTTCTCGGTCAGCTTGCGCTTGATGGTCTTCGGCTTGCTCTCGCCGTAGCCTTTGGGCGACAGACGGTCGGCAGCAATGCCGTGGTCGATGAGGTAGTTCACCACGCTCTCGGCGCGCCGCTGCGACAGCCGTTCGTTGTAGGCGTCGGAGCCACGGTTGTCGGTGTGCGACGACAGCTCGATGGTGACGTTGGGGTTCTCGTTCAGCAGCGCCACCAGCTTGTCGAGGGCCTCGGTCGACTCGGGGCGCAGCGTGGCTTTGTCGAAGTCGTAGAAGATGTTGTCGATGAGCACCGGCGCCGTAATCGAGGCCAGCGGGAACTGCAGCACGTACTCCTCCGACTCCAGGACGGGTTCTACGCGGAGCTCCTCCTTGTGGTTGAGGAAACCCTTGCAGGTGCCCAGGAAGACGTAGTCCACGCCGGGGCGGATCTCTTGCGTAAACGAGCCGTCGCCCTTGACCGAGAGCTTTAGGTTCGTGCCGTCGTTGCCCACCATATAGACCTGTCCGGCGGGCAGCTCGTAGCCGTCCTGCTCGTAGACCCAGCCCTTGACGGTCTGGATAATCTCATGTTTCTCAAAGGAGTAGATGTGGTCCCAGCCGCGGGCGTCGCCACGGTTGCTGCTGAAGAAGCCGCGGTTGTGCAGACCCTCGAATGTCATGCCGAAGTCGTCGCCGGCAGAGTTCAGGGGCACGCCGGGGTGCTCCAACTCATACAAGTGAGAAGTGAGAAGTGAGTCCACTTCTCCCTTCTCACTTTGTACGGGCTTCGCAATGAAGATGTCCAGTCCGCCCATGCCCGGGTGGCCGTCGCTGGAGAAGTAGAGGTCTCCGTTGGGGCGGAAGGTGGGGAACAGCTCGTTGCCAGGCGTGTTGATGGGCTCGCCCACGTTTTCGATGGCACCGCCGCCACGCGCCGAGAGGTCCATGCGCCAGATGTCGTAGCCGCCGAGGCCACCAGGCATGTCGCTGACGAAGTAGAGCCACAGCCCGTCGGGCGACACGGTGGGATGTGCAAAAGTAGAGAGCGTGTCGCGGCTGATTTCCAGCTCCTTCGCTGCACCCCACGAAGCGTCGCTGCGCTGTGCTGTGGCTATCTTGGCGTAGCGCGGGTAGTCGGGGTCTACCTTGCAGACGGTGAGGTACATGGTCTTGAAGTCGGGCGTGAAGGCACAGGCGCCCTCGTCCTCCTCGGTGTTCAGGTCGCTCTCGATGGGTTCGGGCTTGCTCCACTTGCCCTTGTCGTCCTTCTGCGAGAAGAAGATGTCGGCATTCTTCGTGCCCGTGATGCCGCTCAGTTCGTCGCCCTTGGCCTGGTTGCGCGTGGAGGAGAAGTAGAGCTGGTCGCTGTCGTCGCCACAGAGCATCGGCGAGTATTCGGCGCGGCGGGAGTTGAAGACCTCCTGTTTCTTCACGGTATAGCCCGAGTAGTCAGCCTCTGCCTTCCATTTCGGGGCCATGCGCGCCGACTCTAAGCCAGTGGCGATGAGGGCAGCCTGGGACGTGCCCTGCCGCTTCAGTCGCTTCTCGTCCATACCGAGGCTGTCGAGCAGGGTGAGGAATGTCTTTTCGGCCTCCTTGTAGGCACCGCTCTTCAGTTGCAGTTGACCGAGGTAGAGCAGGGCCGTGGTGTCGGCCTGTTTGTAGCGCACGGCGTTGTTGTAGGCGGCGATGGCGCGCTGCGTCTGGTTGATGCGGCGGTAGCAATCGGCCATCTTCAGCGAACGCTGTCCCCTGAGTGGTCGGTCTTTTGCCGACGTCTGTGAATAAGCTTTCTTGTATTGGGTGGCGGCATCATAATACTCGCCAAGGGCGAAGAATTTGTCGCCCTTTTTCATCGCCGTGTCGGCTCCGCAAGCACAGAGCAGGAGCGCAGCGACTGTTAAGCACAGTGCGGTGTATACAGCCTTTTGCATGCCACTATATAACGGTGCTTCGGTACGTTTTATTGTATGGGAGAGCTGCTGTATGCCACTTTTCTTGCCCTGCGGTTAAACTTTTTGCGCCCTGCGGTCAAACTTTTCGCGTCCTGCGGTTAAACTTAGGTGAACGGCTGACGCCACGTGCAGCCCTCGCGCCAGCGAGAACAGCCGTAGGCGGTCTTGCCTTTGATAATATGTCCCTGGCCGCAGAGAGGGCAGGGCTGGCCGACAAGGGGATCCCCTCCTACGGCCCCCGAGGGGGCTTCTGTGGTTTTGGGGGCGGACTTGGTTGTCCTCTTTTTCTTCGTCGGTTTGGTGGAAGAGTCTGTAGTAGCTCCCTCGGGGGCTGAAGGGGAGGCTTGGGAGGCTTTGGGGGCTTTGGGGTCTTCCTGTGCTGCCGTGACGTGTCGGTTCGACTGGTCGCTGATGACCTGACGGACAATGTCGGTAATCTGCTGCTTCAGCTCGTCGATAAAGAGCTGAGGCTCGTACTTGTGAGCCTCAATGTCGCGCAGCTTCTTCTCCCAGATGCCTGTCAGTTCGGCACTCTTGAGCAGCTCTTCGTGGATGAGGTCAATGAGCTCGATGCCCGTGGGCGTAGCCACGAGGCGCTTGCGCTCCTTGCGGATGTAGTGGCGCTTGAAGAGCGTCTCGATGATGGCGGCGCGCGTGGAGGGGCGGCCGATGCCGTTCTCCTTGAGGGCGGCGCGCAGTGTCTCGTCGTCGACCAGTTTGCCGGCAGTCTCCATGGCGCGCAGCAGCGAGGCCTCGGTGTAGTAGGGTGGGGGCGTGGTCCACTTCTCGGTGAGCGTGGGCTCGTGAGGACCACTCTCGCCCTTCTCGAAAGGCGGCAGCGTGCGCTCTTCCTCCTCCTCTTTCTTCTTCTCCTCATCGTCGTCGGCAGTCTTGGCATCCTTGGCATAGACGGCACGCCAGCCCGGGTCGAGAATGGTGCGGCCAGTGACCTTGAAGGCGACAGCTTCCACCTCGCCCAGCACGGTGGTCTGTGCGAACTTGCAGTCGGGATAGAAGACGGCGATGAAGCGGCGGGCCACGAGGTCGTAGACCTTCCACTGCAGGTCGGGCAGTCCCTGCGGAATCATGCCCGTGGGGATGATGGCGTGGTGGTCGGTGACCTTTGACGAGTCGAACACCTTCTTCGACTTCTTCAGCGCCTTGCCGCCCAGCGGGCGCACCAGCTCGGCGTAGGGAGTCTGGCCGGCCACGCGCACTTGGAAGAGGCCGTTCATGGTCTGCGGGCACTTGTCGTACTGGTCGTCGGGCAGGAAGGTGGTGTCCACGCGCGGGTAGGTAGTCAGCTTCATCTCGTAGAGCTGCTGGATGATGTTGAGCGTCATCTCGGCCGAGAACCCGAACTTGCGGTTACACTCCACCTGCAGCGATGTCAGGTCGTAGAGGCTTGGCGGCTGCTCCTTGCCGTCCTTCTTCTGCACGTCGGTGACGGTGAAAGGCTTGTCGGCAATGGCCTGGAAGGCCTGCTCGCCCTCCTCCTTCGAGGTGAATTTTCCCTTTGTGGCGGTAAACGTGGTGTCGCGGTAGACGGTGGCCAGCACCCAGTAAGGCTCGGGCTTGAAGTTGTCAATTTCCTTCTGGCGGTTGACAATGAGGGCCAGCGTGGGCGTCTGCACGCGTCCGATGGAAAGCACCTGTCGGTTCTGCCCGTATTTGATGGTGTAGAGGCGCGTGGCGTTGATGCCGAGGAGCCAGTCGCCGATGGCGCGCGAGAGGCCTGCGAGGTAAAGTGACTGGTACTCTGACTGGTCCTTCAGCTTGGCAAAGCCCTCGCGGATGGCCTCGTCGGTCATCGACGAGATCCACAGCCGTCGGACAGGACACGTCACCTGTGCCTTCTGCATGACCCACCGCTGGATGAGCTCGCCCTCCTGGCCGGCATCGCCGCAGTTGATGATGCCTTCTGCTTGGCTGAAGAGGCGCTCGATGACGGAGAACTGCTTCTTCACGCCCTGGTCTTCCTTCAGGCGGATGCCGAACTTCGGCGGAATCATGGGCAGGGCCGAGAGGCTCCACCACTTCCAGTTGGGGGAGTAGTCCTCGGGCATCTTCAGCTCGCACAGGTGGCCGAAAGTCCACGTCACTTGGTAGCCGTTACCCTCGTAATAGCCGTCGTGGCGCGCCGTTGCTCCAATGATACGGGCAATGTCGCCTGCCACGCTGGGCTTCTCTGCTATACAAACAATCATGTAGTTTTACCGTGCTTAATAAACAAAGCATCCAACAGTGTCGCCTCGTCCAGACGCGTGTTCTTGATGTACTCTATACGAATACCATCGGGTATGATGCTGTAGATGACTTTGATTTCCTTGATGACAATGACACCCCGATATTCTTTACCCGTTAACTTGGAGAAGGACTCTACCGGTCCCATTTGAGGAAAAGAAACAATGCGTCGGACTGTATTGAGAATTTGCCGGTGGAGTCTCCGCAGTTGCCGTTCTCCGAATTCTCCGTAAGTATATTCAAAGACGTACTCAAGGCTCTGCTGCGCAGTGGCTGTCCATTCTCTGTGTGAGC
>CAMPCG010000061.1 GCA_946644025.1 uncultured Prevotellaceae bacterium
CGTCAGCAGCGGGCAGCAAGGATGCCGGCCATTCGGTGAACTACAACGTGAGCTATATCTCGAGGGACGGCATAAACGGGCGCGCGGTGACGGGTATCACCGAGTACTACAAGGCCACCAGCAGTTCGGCCGAGATGGCCGTTCCGACGAGTGACAGCGGATGGAGCACCAACCCGAACGTGTCGAACTGGGGCGCCACGGACAAGTATCTGTGGAACTATGAGAAGGTGACATACAGCAGCGGAACTACCGTAGAGCGCACCAAACCGCAGATTGTCGCCATCTGGACGAAGGACGGCAGCGACGGCGCGAACGGTCGCGGCATCGACTCCATCGTGAACTACTACAAGATCACGACCTCCACAACGCCTCCGTCAAAGCCATCCACCGACGGTGGCGGCGGCTGGGATGATGATCCAACCGCCCCTGGTGCGGGTGAATACCTGTGGAACTATGAGAAGGTGACATACACCGACGGCACCGTCTTCCGCTCAGAGGTGCAGCTCATCGGTCACGTGGGAAAGGATGGCCAGAATGGCAAAGACGGTCAGAACGGTCAGGACGGTGCGCAGGGGAACTATGAGGTGAAGCAGTATGCAAGGAGTGCATACGCAACGAGCACAAACGGTTCAACACCACCTGCAGACAGGACGGGCGACAGCGACTGGGAAACGACACCGCCTATCCCGAACACGAACCGCCCGTTCATCTGGCAGCGAAGCAGGATATATAACCCGGCGACAAGCTCATATTCCACGAGCTGGTCTTATGTCCGTCTGACGGGAGAACCTGGCAACCCGGGCAACCCGGGACAGGCAGGCCTTTGGTATGCCTATGCAGGTGTATGGGGAACTGATGTGACGAGCGTCACGAATACATCTACACAAGGATGGTATGTGCGTGACTCAAGTGGTAACTGGTGGATGAATGTGATGGACGCCAACGTACCAAACACCAATACACCTGGAGGCACAGGTTGGAAGACCATGAACGCAGCGTTCAAATACTATATCGCCACGGCCTATTTCGGTGACTATGCCCATCTCGGCTCGTTCATCATCAATGCCGACTGGATGATATCACAATATGGTACGTTGCGTGATACAAGCGGTACGCTTACAACTATTGGCAGCAGTAACTATCTCACAAAGTACGGGAACAAAGTGCCCTATCAATGGTTCAACACGGGCGATCCGGCGGCAAGCAGCAATCCTTCATCTGGATATAAGTTCGCTCCCACCTTCGCTGTTGACGGCAAGACGGGCAAGACGTATCAGAACGCTGCGTATATCAAAGGTGACATCTATGCCACTGGCGGAGCGATTGGAGGACTGACCATCTATGATAACGGCCAATCATTTCAAGGCAAAATGATTTTAAAGGGGCGGTTAGAATTAAATAATGACAACACCAATAAAGCCTCTTTGATTAACCATTCTGGAGCAGAACTTTGGGGAAATCTTGTCCTTGGCATCAGCAGTAATGGTCTGATGTCCGACGCATATTACAACCAAAACGGGAAAGGAATGGCTATTGCAAATTCTACGCCTGTATGGGTTGCACAAAACGACATAACACTACCAGCATGGTGCCCCATAGGGACGATTGTGTTTGTGATACCGCTGCTTAGAGATATAACCGTGAGACTCGCCAACACAAATCAGATGAGAATCATCAGCGGCACAGGAGATTTGGTTACAGAGTCCAACATCGGAAAGACTCACGCCTTCTATATAAAGACAGATCCTGTAACAATCAATGGCAGCACTTATTACTGCTGGGCAGAGTTCTATAGCGCATAGGCATCTTTGCCTCGCAAGGTCTTACCCTGCGAGGCAAAGAAAAACTATTGCCTACTATATACTTGCATTATTTTTGAAGGACGGTGTATGAGAAATATTTTTCTATAGTCTTTTGAGAAGAGTACCCGAAAGAAATGTTCATATTCATTAAAAGGGCTGACTCCATAATTGCCAGGGTGCCCATCCTTGTATGATATATCTATGCCCATCGGCGGAGCATCCGATATCCCTTGGCTATCGACGGCAGTCCCTCTGGCTTTGATTGAAAAATAGCCATAAAAAGTCACACCGTCGCCGCTCTCATTTTTATCCAGGAAACGCAACGTGACTTCTCCGCCGACGGTAAATGAGAAAGCGGTTAGATCCCCTGTATCATTTAAATCTACAACATCCTCCAGGATGATCTGGCTGACGGATGGATTGTCAAAAAGGACATCTTCATCAACATAGCACCAACCGTCGCGCACCCACGTGCCGACGATGTGCTGTTTTATCTCCTTCGTCAGTTTCTCTACCAGCACGGCGTTTTCGCTGTTGTCCCCTGTTTCCATATTCTCACTCTCCGATTTCGAGCACCCCGCGAGCATCAGCCCGGCGGCGAGCATCGCCATGATGATTACCTGTCTCATTCGTGTGTAGCTTTTAAGTTTGAGATGTCGTAGCGCCTGCAAAGATAACGATAATTTCGGAGAACAGCAAGCCTTTGCGAAATTTTTTCGGAAAAACGCCCCAAAAAATCAGCACGCTGATTTCCGGAAATCAGCACGCTGATTGCCAGAAGTCAGCATTGCTGATTGCAAAGAGTCAGCATACTGCCTGTTGGAGAACGGCACGCTGCCTGATGGCTGGCTGCCCTTGACCGCCGGTAGGCTGCAGACTAAGTTGAGGACATGATCAAGATTGTGAACCCCTTCA
Organism: uncultured Prevotellaceae bacterium; assembly: GCA_946644025.1. Next base: position 2,718 of record CAMPCG010000061.1, read on the forward strand.
TTCCCATAAGCGGCTACACGGCGCTGACCCTGTGGCCCTTCGTGCTGGTGCGTACCGACCTGGCCCACCGCTACAACAAGATCACCGACCGTCACGAGCGCATCCATGCCCGTCAGCAGATCGAGATGCTTGTCGTCGGGTGTATCATCGCTGCCGTCCTTGCCGTCTGCGGCGCGGGCTGGTGGTCGCTGGTGTCCGACCCCTTGTATCTCTGGTGGTACGCCGTGGAGTGGCTGCTCCGCGCCATATGGAGCGGAAGCAACGCCTGGGCCTACCGCAACCTCGCCTTCGAGCGCGAGGCATACGCACACCAGGGCGACCCCGGCTACCTCGACGGGCGGAAGCCTTTTGCATGGCTGAAATACCTGAGAAAAGCCGGAATCGCGAATGCCTGCCCTTGACCCTCGCCATGCCCCGCATTATCTTGAAGCCAGATATTCACCAACACAACATAGAAGATTATGGCAGACAACAGAACAAACGTTGACCCGCGCTACCTGAAATACAACAAGGACGAGGTGGAAGATATCCTCGACGGCGCAGTACAGATGACCGAGAACGACGACCCCATGTCGCTCGTCGGCGAGTAAACAACCTAAAAAGAAGAGAACAATGGCAACACCAGACTTGACCAAACTGAAGCATGCCCTCGTGAACGCGCCGCTGCACTTCTACTACGAAGAGACAGACGACGGCGCCAATGTACTGCGGCACATCCGCGTGCAGCAGCGCAAGTTCGACGTGCCCGCCGACGGCGTGACGATCGACGTGGTGCCGGACGACAGCGTCGGCACAGAGCAGATCAAGGACGAAACCGTCGAGCTGCAGGATCTCTCTCCCGGGGCCCGAGAGGCAATGGAGAACAACTTCGCCACTGACGACGACGTGCGCGCCGCCCTCGGCCTCTAACGGTAACGGCTGTTCAGTAGACTGCTGTACCACAGCAGCCGTCAGCAATACAGTTCACTTTATTTTTTTAACCAACGCAACAAAAACAAAATGGCAAAGACCAATGCAAACAGTGCTCTTAACATGGAGCACCTGGCCCTCATCAAGCAGGCCATCGACGCTGCAGGCGCAGCGAAGGACATCACCGTCAGCACCGAGACTACCTCCACTGGTATGCTCCGCAGCTACACCTTCAAGAAGGGAGGTCAGGACCTCGTGGTCATCGACATCCCCAAGGACTACATCAACAGCGTAGTAGGCTTCGCCAGCGAGGACGGCGATGGCAACCCCGGCATCTTCCTGAAGGTGAAGACCAACACCGCCGACCAGCCCGACACCTTCGACTACATCGACGCCAGCGGACTGGTGGAGTACCTGACCCTCGGCGACCAGACCGGCAAGCCCGTGCAGCTGACCATCTCGGCTGACCACAAGATCACAGGCGACCTGGCCGACGGCACCGTGGCCAAGGCCAAGCTCGTGCAGGCCGTGCAGACCTCGCTCGACAACGCTGACACCGCCTACGGCTGGGGCGACCACGCCCAGGCCGGCTACATCGTTGGCGAGTTCGCCACCGATGCAGAGGTGCGCACGACCCTCGGCCTGCCCACAGGCGAGTAGTCACACACCGGCGCGGAGGGAGGGGCAACTCTCCCACCGCACCTTCCAAAGAACCCTAAATAAAAGCAATACACCATGCCCACCAACATAGCAACACTTGACAAGGCCGTCAACCTGCGCCAGCTGAAGATGGCCAACGACGCGGCGGTACACCTCGACGAGACCACCAATCCCGCCAGCGAGGGTGTCATCGACGAGTACCAGCGCGTGCTCGCACCGCTCTACCAGGCTCTCGACGACGCGCATGAAGTGGTCGGCCCGGCACGCGCGGCAGTAGCCGAGGTCGCAACGGCACGGGGCAGCTACGGCACTCTCTCTGACCGCTTCAGGGCCGTCGAGGCAAAGGCGGAAAACTTCGGGTTCACGGCCAGCCAGGACCCGATGTCACTGATCTCGTAAGAAAGCATAACACATAAAAACAAGAATAGCATTATGGCAACACAAGGAAACCTGACCGTTGGGGGTCAGCCCATCATCCCCAACACCACCACGGCCGCAGTGGCCGATCCAGCCCGCGAACAGGCGCTCAGCGCATCGCTGACGGCACTCATCGAGAAGAACGCACTGGGGTTCCCCACATTCTCCACACTGGAGAACTACGCCGCAGGCACTATCGTATTCTACGACCGCCGTCTCTGGCAGTTCGGCACCGACCACGTCAAGGGCGCATGGAACGAGGAAGAGGTGCATGAGGCCGACGTCAAGACCCTCATCGACGAACTACAGGCCAAGATAAAGGCTCTGCAGGCGATGGTCGAGAGCGAGGAAGCCGACGCGGAGGGATTCGTGCGCGTCGCTGGCATCAGCGACCCAGCGTTCGGATACGCTCATTACGGAAACCAGACCGTCAGCGGTTTCACGCACGAGTCTGTCTTCAACATCTTCTATCCTTGTCTTGTAGGCACCAAGCTCACGGGCAACGACAGTCAGGTGGGCAAAATCCTCTACATACTGAAGAAACTCGGCGCAACCGTCGTCGACGGCGTAGCAAAGTGGGAGGACGTCGACGGCAACCTACACGCCATCGACGGCTCCGAGGGCGACCTGATGGTGTGCAACACCGAACCCTACTACCACCTCTCAGGACGCTACACCGTCGACGGACTCGACCTCGACGTGATGCTCCGCTCCACCAAACCATTCACATGGCACGGATACGAGGCAGAGTTGTACGAGAAGAACGGCGTGTCGCCCGACTACTGCGTCATGCACACCGACACCGACAACGTGCCGCGCATGCACTCCGTATACAACCCCGACTGGAACGGCTCCTATCAGGCTCCCTACGGCATGACGGGCAAGTACATATACAGCCAGAACCCGCAGACAGGCGACATCACGGAGACCTTCGACGCCGACGCATCGCTGCTCGGCGGAGCCGGCGGCCTGCACTCCACTAACCTCGCACTCTACGATGGCGAACAGCGGGCCATGAACCAGAACCCAGACCCCACGAAGACCGTGCCCTTCATGAACGCCACGGCGCGCGGCGCCGAGATGCTGTGGACAGGACTGGCTGCCGAGGGCGGCACGTTCGATGCCCACAAGGCTGATCTCTTCGGCAGCGGCTTCTCGTCCAACGACGCGGCCAACGCCGCAGCCTACTGGGAAGAGGGAGCCTCGCAGGCACGTAACGGCATGCGGCTCGTCGACAAGGACGGCAATCTGCGCTACTATGGCTTCAGCACAGACATGAATGCATGGACCGTAGGGCACACCAGCGCCTTCTATAGCGGACAGCTCATCAACGACTGGCGTCATCCCTGGCACTGCGACGAGGCCTACCGCGCACTGTGCTATGCCGTAGCCAACAGCATCGGAGAACTGCAGTGGTTCGCCTTCGAGGGCAATAAGTACAAGTGGCGCAGCGTCGACGGCTATCGTGGCCCGCAGCAGGGGGAGGCAACCGCCGTGGTATTCAAGGTGATGTCGGCCAACATGACGGCTAACATCCTCGATCCCTCAGACAAGGAGACACCGCTGACGGGCAACCGCATCGACTTCCTCGTATCAACGGCGCTCTTCCACGGTGTCACGCTCGACGTGTCGCCCTCATGGTGGACCAGCGGCCTGACTATGACCCAGGATGAGAACGGACAGTACGAGTGCTACATCGAGCGCGATCAGGAGAAAATCCTGAAGAGCGTCTCAGGCGACAAGGACGTTACCGACGCATGGCCCTTCGAGTCGGCATACAAGCATGCCGGCACGTTCGTCAGTGGCAGCGGCTATCGCAAGAACTACTCGAACGACGCCTTCATGCTGCCCGACACAGATGCCAACAAGACCGGCGCAGGACTGCATACCTACGTGGGAGCATTTAACTGGTTTACAGGCTCTGCAGCACCGGCAGGCAAGAAGTCGGTCCGTGGTTTTCGGCGTGGCGCTTACGCTGACAGCCCGGTCCTGTCGCCGTTGACGATGAACGGCTACAATGCGCCTTCGGGCACGTACACGATCATCGGCTTCGGCACCTGTGTGCGCATCACGGAAGAGTAGGCGAAAACGATAACGCAGACGCGCGGCCCGTAAGGGCTGCGCCCCCGCCGCCCTCCCGCCGCCGTCGTTCAGTAAGTTGCGGCACTGCCGCAGCCAGCAATAGCGCCGTCAGGCGCTCCATCCCTCTCACCGGGAGCGGTGTCACTCCCGAAATCTGAAATCCATGCCAGCGGCCAAAGGGCGCAAGCGAATCGGAGTAGCCGCCGCTGGTGAGGTTGAGCCGAAAAAGGTATGCTGCGGCACTGCCGCAGCGCCTCCAGGCAACAAGGCAGCTGCACTGTCCCGTCGGTCCGTGGTTTTCGGCGTGGCAATAACGCTAACAACACGAACCTGTCACCGTTGACGATGAACGGCAACAATTCGCCTTCGAACACGAACACGAACATCGGCTTCGGCAACTGTAGCCAAAGTATGTTGCTGCACTGCAGCAACCATCACCAATAAGACCTCCATCGCTCCGACCTGGGCGTGAAGAGGCAGGTGCAGAGCCTCGCTGACGCAGAGAGCGAAACAACGCATGAAAAGGTGCCAGGACCACCGGCCGACCGCACAAACGATTAGTGAACGAAGGGTAGGCTGCGGGGCGTTCGGAAACCCCGCAATCGGCGCACACAGGTCAGTCAATGTTCAGTACGCTGCGGCATGCCGCAGCCCAAAAAGAAAGAAGAATATGCCCACATCCACATGGCACGCCATCACCAACGGTCTCCATGCCGCCGTACACGACAGCTACATGGCCAAGTCCTCACGCCAGCGGGCACGGCGCGAGGTACAGGACGTCATGCACGACGTGGATGCCTTCTGCCAAGCCACGCGTCAGCAGCTGGCCGCCAGCACATACCAGGTAGGCGCATACCGCCACTTCCGCCTGCACGACCGCAAGAAGGCACGCGACATCAGCGTCCTGCCCTACGGCGACCGCTGCGTTCAGAACGCCATCAAGGATGCCATACAGCCAGTGCTCATGCACCAGATGACCGACGACATGCTCGGCGGGCTCCCAGGCTGCGGCGTCCTCGCCGGCGGCACCGACCGACGCGACCCCGACCGCCGCCATCAGGTTGTGGAGCGAGTCCGCCGCCTGATGAACGACCGCTCGCTCCGTTACTACCTGCAGGGCGACATCCGCAAGTTCTACGACACCATCGACAACGTGACGGCTATGCGACTTATCGAGCGGCAGGTGAAGGACAAGCGAACCCGAGCCGTCGTCCGCCAGCATCTCTTCAACCAGAAGCGCCTCGCCATTGGCGACCCCTTCTCACACCTCATCGCCAACCTCGTGATGTCACAGATCATCCGCAAGACCAAGGATAAATACGGACGACGCATCCGCCTCGTCAACTTCGCCGACGACTTCCTTGCCTTCGCCAAGGACAAGGACATCCTCGTCGCCCTGCGCCGCGACCTCCGCCAGTGGGCCAAGACCACCCGCCTCCACTACAAGCCCATGTACGTCCGCCCTGTCCCGGATTCCGCTGCCCTTTGTCGCTTGTCAGGCGATTCTATCGCCGGCATCCACGTCCCCCATCCCATCACCTTCTGCGGTTACAAGTACGGGCGCGGTTTCGTTCATCTCACGCGCCGCACCAAGCAGCGCTACATCCGTGCCCGACACAAGCGGCGCAGCATGGGCTCCTACCAGGGCATCATCTCCGTGGCTGACACCAAACACCTGAAGATAGCAATTCAATTTCTAAACAACAGAAAAATGATCGACAGCAACAAAATTCGGCGCCGCTTCGCAGGCCGCGTCATGAAGGTCGACACCATCGAGGGCATCGCCCACACCATCGTCGACTTCGAGAAGAAGGACTCCACGAAGAACTTCAACGGACGCGCGAAATCGCAGCACCGCGAGGGCGACGAGCCGGACAAATACTATCAGGTGCAGGCCATCAGCGATGCCTTCGGGCTCTTCGTCTACAACACTGGCGCACCGAAGATCACGAAGTACCTCGACACCAAGACGCTGCAGGACCTGCCTATCCGCGACAAGACCATCGTGCATGACTGGAGCGGGATTTACTACGAGGGCACCGTCACCACCGATGCCGAGGAGGAAGCGCTCATACGCGAGCAGTACAACCTGCCGAAGCAATCATAGCCGAACGGAAGAAAATGCTTTACTTTTCATAATTCATCAAAACAGTATCACTATGTACGAAGAAAGATTCAACGAACCGCACAAGCTGGGCTTGGAGCGATTCACCAACAGTAACGCCGGACGCTTCTTCACTAATGAGCGTATCGAGCAAGTCATTGACCAGGAGACCGGCTACCTGAAAAGCGAGTACATCTACGATGTCTACGAGGTGACCGACTGCCGCGACCCGCACAAGGTCAAGAACGATGTCATCAGCTCTGAGCACCCCTTCGGCGACGAGCTGAAAATCCTGCGTAAGACCATCCGCAAGATGCTCTCCGAGACAAAGTACAACAGCGACGACTTCACCGAGTTCCGAGCTTACAACGAGTTCTCCGAGAGCGTTTAGTTGGTCGCTGTATCACAGCGACACAAAGCCGGGCCTCCTGCCTTGCGTCAAACGGCGCTCGCATTTATCGTTAACACCAACGCAACAACTTAACACAGATCAGAATTATGGCTAATTATTACAAAGGCGATGAGATTAAGTTCGCCATCAACATCGAAGCCCCGGGCTTCTCAATGGACGACGATGACTTTGACATCGAGGTCAAGTCGGGAAACACCAGCGTGAAAGGCTACAAGGATGCGTCCAAGAGCCAGGACGCCGCTGTAGTCATCTTTAAGGAGACAGAGACGGTACAGCCAGAGACTCCGGAAGGAGAGGAACCGCAGGAACCCGTCACCGTCAGCAAATGGTATGTCATCGTTGACACTGCCACACTGGCACTGGGCACCATGCGCGTCATCTCTACAGCTCACATCGTTGATGCCAACGCTAACGATGGTGTGCGCAAGAATATCTCCGTCGAAACATTAGGTAAACTCGTAGACCCCTGACACCATGTCTTGCATCGCGTTCGATATCAAACCTGTACAACAGGCTACACTCGCTATTAAGACTGCCACGTCCGGAAGTGATGTGACAGCCATTCAGCAGGCCGTACTGACAGTATTACCAGAAGAGCAGGCAACGCTCACCATCGGCGAGGTATGCACGGTCAGCCGTGGCACCATCGTCGTGCTCGCTGCCAGCGACGGCCCTCTGCGAACCCGAGACGGCGGCTACTTCCTGCTCGACCCTGCCACGAACCCGCCGGGCGCATAGCGTCCAGTACGCTGCTGCATCACAGCAGCCACTCACTTCTCACAAAGGGATCGGGAGACTGAAAAAAAACGGCCTCCCGGTTTCTTGAAAATCCTCTCACAGAAATTCACATGACATCCCTGTCACCCACCGAGAGACCGCTAAGGCTCTTCTGGGCGACAGGGATGTTTCTGTTTATACAGTCTGTGAGAGCGGGTGCAAAGGTAGTAAGAATATTTTAAACATTAACATTTTTGCACGATGAGAATTATTGATTTAGTAGAATTTAACAGGGAATTACTTCAACGAATGAACGAAGCAGGCATCCGATTGGAAGATTACAAGTACTGCGACCTATACCGCGACTACCTGAAACTGTCTGAAACGATGGTCACTCGCAAGTCAGTCATCCTGACGCTGGCCGAGCGCCACCACATCAGCGACAGACAAGTCTATAACATTCTGAAGCATCTCGAAATGACCGTAAAGAGAAGACATTGAAACAACTGCTTCACGGATGAACCGCAGGCTTCTGGTGAATAGTCCCGTATGTTGCGGTATCACCGCAACTTCTATCTAACTTTGCCCGTGGGTTCGGATTTTTCCGACCCACGAGTTAATTCACATTATTCACCAACACAAACACTTTACAACAATGAGTGACATGAAAGTTTTCTCCATTCCCGACTCAAACGGTAATGGCAATGCGCTCGCCAACGGTATCGTGCCCTTCATGCTCGGAGCGGGCATGAGCGGTGGTCTCGGTGGCTTCGGGTTCGGCGGTGGCTATGGCGGCTGGAACATGATGAACATGAACAACATCACCGAGTTGTTCGCCATGGGCATCCTCGCCAGCATGTTCGGATGGAATGGCAACGGCGGCTTCGGCGGCATGGGCGGCGCCAACGGCGTAGGGTTCCTCGCCAACCAGTTGAACAACGACAACGGGCGTGAGCTCATCATGCAGGCCGTCACCTCACAGGGCGAACAGGCACGCACGGCTACCCAGACGCTGAGCACCATGCTTGGCCAGGACTTCAACCTCGTCAACAGCGGCATCCAGCTCATCCAGAGCTCGCTGTCAAGCATCGCTGCTCAGCAGGGCATGACTCCGCTGCAGATTATCAACAGCATCCAGGCCGGCAACGCAGCCCTAAGCCAGCAGCTCTGTCAGTGCTGCTGCGACAACAAGTTCGCTATTGCCGAGCAGACGTCTCAGCTGCAGCAGGGTATGAACACCGGCTTCAACGGCGTGCAGATGGGCCTGAACCAAGGCTTCAACGGTGTGGAGCGCGGTCTCTCCGGCATCCAGACGCAGATGGCACTCAACGCCGGCAAGGACGAGCTGGCCACCTGTCAGCAGACCTACACCCTTACCGACGGCGCCAACCGAAACACGCAAGCCGTTCTGGCCAAGCTCGACGCCATGCAGACCCAGGCACTGCAGGACAAGCTCGATGCTGCCCGCGAGAAGAACACCGCCCTGAAGGGTGAGATCAGTCAACTGAACCAGAACCAGTACATC
>CAMPCG010000062.1 GCA_946644025.1 uncultured Prevotellaceae bacterium
AATAGTGAAGTAATAACCCGTGGTCGCTTCGCTCAAAATTATAAGAAAATTGAATAAGAAAATTATCAAAGGCTACGCCATCCCGGCAGTTCTTATAATTTTTTGAATAAATTTTTGTATAATTTTGAGCGCAGCGACCCCCCAAAAAGAAACAAAGCAATGAACAAGAAAGCATACATCAAACCCGAGCAGCGCATCATCGTGCTGCAACATCAGCATCACCTGCTCGCCGGCAGCGAAGTACGTTCCCTCGGCAGCAGCGGCCCCTTCTACTACGGCGGCAGCGACGAGAACTACGATGGCCCCGTGAGATAACCCCACAGACCACAACCATCCCCCGCACGGCACGGAGCCGGGCGGGGGATGATGTGCGTGGAGAGTTTATTCAACCTATCAGTTCGTCGATCTGCTCAACAAAAGCAGCCGACGAGTAATGGGGAATGTCGGAGAAATCGTAGTGTCGGCGGTCGTTGGTCACGATGACGTCGCATCCAGCAGCCTTGGCACACTGGTACTGCAGCATGTCCTCAAAGTCTTTAACAGGCCTGTCGATAGCTGCTTTCACCTCAGCCTTGCCCAGCGAAACGATTTCCACCACGCCAGCCATCTGACGCAGTGCATCATATTTCTCTTCTTGAGTACGGTCTTTGATAATGTATGCCATGTTGGCAAAAGTCAGCGAGGAAGCAAAGAGAAGTGCCTCGCCAGAGAAGCCACAGGCAAAAATCTGCTCTGCGGCATCTGCGCCCGCCCGATTATCGATATAGTCAATCAGGATGTTCGTGTCGAGAAATATCCGCTTCATCGCCCCATAATGTGTGCTAAATGTTCATCGCGAGCCATATCTTCCTCCGTGATGTTCACGATGCCACGCAGTTTCTTAAACTCGGCAGGTACCTGTCTTTTGGCCTTAGGTTCCTCCATCGACTCCGTGATGTACATCACCACGATTTGTTTCTGCTCGCGCGTCATGCCCCGCAGCAGTGCGGTGTACGGTGCCATCGGCGTCTCACTGATTCTCTGTGCTAATGTAGTCATAAACCTAACATGTTTGGTTTCTGGCTGCCAAGGCTCGTGCAAGCCGAGAGCAATGGAGCTTGCTCCAATTGCCCGGCACAGCCGAGTCTCGCACCCTTTTGGGTGCAAAGATAGTGCAAATCGAGCGAAACACCAAATAAATCGCATTTATTTTTATTTCTGAGTTCCTTTCCATTTAGAAAGAGTTTATTGGAGGAACCTAAAGGTTCTTCACGGAGTGCTGCGCCCAGTTTTTATGGCGTAGCCAATAAGCGAAGGTACTTGCCGCGTCGATGCCGTTCAACTCGGTGGCCCAGGACGCTGGAAGCGTCACCGCTCAGTAACCGAGGGTTCGACCGTAGGGAGTACCCCGCCAGTTGGTCGCGATACCTATAAATAGTTAGTCCTCGCTCATGTCGGCCACCATCTTGCGGTACTGTGTGAGGAGCCTTTCGCGCGAGACATACCCGCGCAGGTGTCCCTCGTGGTCCTTGACGGGTAGCCACTCGGCGCGGGTGGCGTCGAAGGTGGCCATCACCTCGGCCATGGGCATCGAGTCGGCCAGGGTGGCTGGCGGTGCCTGCATGAGCTGCGAGGCGGTGAAGTGGTGGTACAGCTCTATGCGGAACACGATGTTGCGTATCTTCTTGATGTCAATCTCTCCGAGCAGCCCTCCTGCGGCGTCGGTCACGGGTATGACGCTGTGGTGGGAGCGGCTGATGCGCCTCACTATCTGGCCCAGGTCGGTGTCGGGCGCCACGGCCAGGTAGTCGCGGTCGATGACCGACTCGAGCTGCATGAGCGTGAGCACGGCGTGGTCGGTGTGGTGGGTGATGAGCTTTCCCTCCTTGGCCAGGCGGGAGCTGTAGATGCTGTGGGGCTCGAAGAGGATGATGGTGAGGTAGCTGGCCGTCGACACAATCATCAAGGGTAGGAAGAGGCTGTAGCCCCCTGTCAGCTCTGCAATGAGGAAGATGCCGGTGAGCGGTGCGTGCATCACGCCCGACATGACGCCGGCCATGCCCATGAGGGCGAAGTTCTTCTCGGGCACGTAGACGCCCATCTGGTGCACGTTCCACAGGTGTGAGAAGAGGAATCCGGCGAAGCATCCTATGAAGAGCGACGGTGCGAACGTTCCACCGCATCCGCCTCCGCCGTTGGTGGCCGAGGTGGCAATGACCTTCGTGGCGAGCACCAGTGCCACGTAGGGCACGAGCATACCGATGTCGCCGGCGAAGAGCGAGTTGTTGAGCAGCGGCTCCCAGTCGGCTTGCGTCTGTCCGTTGAGCAGCAGGTTGATGGCTCCGTAGCCTTCGCCGTAGAGCGAGGGGAAGAGGAAGATGAGCAGGCTCAGCGCCGACCCGCCGATGGCCAGCCGCACGTAGGGCTTGTCGCGGAACCGGGCGAAGAGGTCCTCGCACCAGCCCATCATGCGTATGAAGTAGAGGCTCACCAGCCCGCAGAACACGCCCAGCAGGATGCACGGCAGTATTCGCTCCACGGTCCATTGGTTGTCCAGGTGGAAGGTGAAGAGGGCCGTGTCGCCGCTGAAGATGTAGGTGAAGCAGGTGGCGGTGACGCAGCTCACGAGGATGGGCATGAGCGAGGCCATGGTGAGGTCAATCATGAGCACCTCGAGGGTGAACACCAGTCCGGCGATGGGGGCCTTGAAGATACCGGCTATGGCCCCCGCGGCGCCGCAGCCCATGAGCAGCATCAGCGTGTGGCTGTCCATGCGGAAGAGCTTTCCCAGGTTGGAGCCTATGGCCGAGCCTGTGAGCACGATGGGCGCCTCGGCTCCTACGCTGCCGCCGAAGCCGATGGTGATGGCCGACGCCACCACGCTCGACCACGTGTTGTGGGGCTTCAGCCGCGAGCGGTTCTGTGAGATGGCGTAGAGGATGCGGGTGATGCCGTGGCTGATGTTGTCCTTCACCACGCGGCGCACGAAGACCGAGGTGATGAAGATGCCGACGACGGGGTAGACCAGGTAGAGCCAGTTCGACGAGTCCTCGTCAAACTGGTGGGTAAGCAGCCATACTATCTGATTGATAATCCAGTGGAGCACAAAGGCCGCAACGGCAGCCAGCAACCCTACGACGAAGGCGAGGATGAGCACAAACATTCGCTCGCCGATGTGGGTCTTGCGCCAGACGTCAAGCCTGGCGAACAGGGAATCTACATATTTCAACTTTCAGTCCTCAGTCTTCTGTGTTCAGTCTTCGGCCTTCATCAGGTTGTCGAAGAAGGTGTCCAGGTCCTTGTCCAGTCCGACCATCAGCTCGCTGTCTATGATGACGGTGTCCTCGTCGTCGACCACGAATAGCTCTGCGCGTGCGTTCTTGTCGTCGTCCTCGAGCACGAAGGCGTAGGGTTTGAGCACGGAGAGGTTCTCCAGCAGCTTCTTCTGCTTGTTGATACAGCGGCGCAGCGTCGAGGCGACGTGGTCGTAGAACGTGTCGTCCTTGTTGTCTATCCACTGCTCTACGACGCATCGTGTGAGCTCCTTGTCGTCGTCGTCGAAGACCATCAGCTCGCCCGTCTCCTGGGTGACGCGGATGTGGATGTCGGTGAGCATGGAGGCCTCCTTGTCCTTGGGAAATTTCTCGGCCACCTTGCGCAGTGCGCGCTCAATCTGCTGTAGTGTCTGTTCGCTTGCTTTCATAAATATTATGTCTGAAAAGAATTATCCCTTGTCGTGCCGCCGGTACGTCCTCATGCCTCTATGACCAATAGGAATCCGCCCATGGGCAGGCAGCCGACGGTGAGCGGCTTCCGCGGCTCTGTCTGGCTGTGGCCGACGGCGATGTCGGCGCCATCCTTGCCGTCGGCGAAGGTGGTGACCGTGCGGCTCTTCTTGCCGAGGAAGTCGGTGTCTACGGTCAGCTGGCACGGCTCGTCGGTTCCGTTCAGTCCGGCCACGTACCAGGTGGTGCCGCTGCGGCGGGCCACGACGAACGACTGTCCGGGATAGCCGCCGAGGAAGCGGGTCTCGTCCCACGCCACGGGCACGGTCTTCATGTGCTGGCGGGCCTCGGCGGGCAGCTGGCGGAAGCCCTCGGGACGGTCGGCCCAGTGCTGCACGCCGCTCTCGAAGGCCACGCTGAGCGCCAGCTCGTGGGCGTAGCTCGTGCGGTGGGGGTGCTGCGAGTTGGTGAAGGCCACGGGCGTGTAGTCCATGGGTCCCACGACGTTGCGGGTGTAGGGCAGCAGACAGTTGATGCGCGCCCCGTTGTCGGTCATGAAAGGCGCGTTGTTGTACTGCTCGGCACCGTAGACAGCCTCCTGCGACATGAGGTGGGGATAGGTGCGGCTCCACCCACGGGGTACGGTGCAGCCGTGGAAGTTGACCATCATCTGGAACGTGGCGGCATCTTCCAGGATGTCGAGGTAGTAGTTGATGATATTCTGCTTGTCGCTCTCGAAGAAGTCGACCTTCACGCCGACGATGCCGAGGCTCTTGAGCCAGGCGAACTCTGCCGTGCGGTTCTCGTGGGTGAGCATACGGTCGAGGGGCGTGGCGCGGACGTATGTGTGGGAGCCGCCGGAGTTATACCATATCCAGGGCTTTACGCCTTTTGACAGGGCGTAGGCCACGGCGTCCTCCAGCTTGCCGCCGTTGGTCATGGCGTCCCACTCCCAGTCGAAGAGCACGTACTCCCAGCCCATCTCTGCGGCCAGGTCGACGTAGGCGCAGCAGGTCTTGAAGTCCTTCGTGCCGTGGTTGTAGGCCCAGTAGACCCAGGCGGCGCGTCCGGGTTTTATCCAGGGGTGGGAGGTGAGGGGTGAGGGGTGGGGGGGGTCGCTGACGTCGTCTACGAGCGTCGACTCCACGATGTCCTTCAGTCTGCCGGCGATAACCACGCGCCAGGGCGACGCCCAGCTGCCCGTCCACGAGGGGCTGACGCTGCCTTGCCCTCGCCCTTCCCAGTCGAAGGGGAAGCTCACCCGGTAGCGGTCGGCATCGGCCGAGTTGTCGAGGTGTGTGGCGCAATACATGCGGGTGGCGTTGGCCTCGGTGATGAGCATGAACGTGCCGTCGGCCCGCTCGAAGAGGGCGGGATAGCCCCATGCGCCCGTCTGTCCGCCCTCGGCCTGGAAGGGGAAGTCGCCCTCGTAGCTGGTGACGTACTTCTGCAGCCAGCGGTGGCTGTCACGGGCAATGGTATAGGTGGTCAGCTCGCTGGTGAACGTCCGCTCTCCTGCGTCAGCCAGCACGTAGCGGAAGGCCATGCCGTCGGCCTGCAGGCGCAGCTCCACGTCGAGCTGCTCGCCCTTCGCGTTCTGCAGCGTCACGGTGGCCTGGCGACAGTCTTTCTTCACTTCGCGCTGCTTGCCGTGCAGGTTGGTGTAGCGGGTGGTGAGCCGTTTGGCCTTGCTCTGGCCCACGACGGTGAGCGCTCCGCTGAAGTCCTCGGCGTCGGTGCTGAGACCCAGCTGTACGCGCGTCAGCTCCCGGCCCTGACGGTCCTCCAGCACGAGGAACACTTTGTCGTCGGCCTGCTCCACCCGTGCCGACAACTGCCCGTCGGGACTGGCTATCCGACTGGCTGCCTCCGTCCACAACAGCGACAGGAGTAGACACATCAATAACAGGAATCGTTTCATAATCGGCGACAAAATTAAGCAAAAAAGCCGAAAGCGCAAAACTTTCGGCCTTTTTTTTAGGCGCAGGGGGCGAATAGCTGTCCCACCAGGTTAGAAGGTGATTCGCAGGCCCAGCGGCAGAGTGAAGTCAAGGGGATGCTCCGTGTGCCAGGTCTTGACCTCGTCGCTGCCTCCGCCGAAGTGCCAGCGCAGCCCCGGCTCGGCGAAGAGTCCCACGTGGGGGGTGAGGTCGAGCTGCAGGCCCAGTCCCAGCCCTGCCGACCACTGCACCGAGGGATGCAGGCGCTCCGTCGTGGGCTCGTAGGCCCGTCCGTTCAGGATGTAGACGCTCTCCAGCGTGGAGCGCAGGGGCAGGCCGACGGAGGCCGAGGCTGCGGCGTAGGTGCTGAAGTGGCGGCCCAGGGTGTAGTGCCACGACAGGCTGATGGGCAGGCTGAGGTATTGCACCACCTGGTGCTGCGATAGCGTGACGTAGGTGTTGCCCGAGCGCATGTCGCTCGTCATCCGCTCGTAGCTCAGCCCTGCGCCTACCTGCCAGTGGGTGCCCAGTCGGCGGTTAACCATGAGGCCGAGGGTGAGCGGTCGGCGGTGGTGGGCCACGGAGTCGTAGACGGCGGGATTGGTCTCCGCGTTGGCGTAGGGCAGGCGCAGGTCGCGGCTGCCGCTCATGCCGCTATAGGTCACGGCGAGCAGCCAGTCGCCGCCCTTTTCCGCCGTAGGCACGTGCAGGGGCCGGGCGGGGGGTGCCGGGGTCTCGGCGAGGTGGCCGCCCCCGTGACGGGGCTGCGGCGTGGCCGGGAGCGTGTCGGAAGGGGTTGGCAGGGAGTCGAGGCTGGATGCTTCCGCCACTGGGGCTAAGGGATTTACGGCGGGATGGGGTTGATGGGGTGAATGGGGTTGATGGGCGGGGTGGGGTTGGTGGGCAGGGTGGGCATTATGGGCGGAGTGGGGGTGATGGGCGGGGGGAGCGGGGTGGGCATTATGGGCGGGCTGAGCTTCAGGAGTCTCGGGGCCTTTCTGGGCGAGTCCGGGCTCTTCGGGTTTTGTCGGCTGCCAGAGCCATAGACCCAAGGGCAGCGCCACGGCCAGCAACAGCAGCACCATGGGCCGCAGCCATCGGCGCAGCAGGGCCTTGGCATGGAAGAGCTGCGAGGACGAGCTGTGAGGGTCGATGTGCAGCAGCTTGGCAATCTCCTTGTGGGTCATTCCCTCGAGCACGAAGAGCCTGAACACCTTACGGTAGCCCTCGGGCAGGGCGTCGACGGCGGCGAGTATTTCCGCCACGGCCAGCGACGACTCCGCCCGGTTGCTCACCGTTGCCGACTGCGGCAGTGGCGCCGTGTAGCAGGGCGTCAGGGGCTGTCGTTTCTGCTGGCGCAGGAAGGACAGGGCCACGCGCTGCGTGAGTCTCGTCATCCACGGCTCGGCGCTGGCGGTGTCCCTCAGCTGGCTTATCTGGTAGAAGATGAGCAGGAAGGCATCGTGGAGCAGGTCGTCGGCCACGGCCTCGTCGTGGACATAGCCCAGGCAGACGGCGCGCAACGGCTGGCGCATGGCAGTGTAAAGCAGGGCGAACGCCTCCTGGTCGCCCTGCTTACAGCGTTCTGCTATCTGCTGCAACTGCTTCGAGTCCACGTCGTACGAGGGGGTGTTTATTTCACGACAATCTTGCGTCCGCCGCTGATGTAGATGCCCTTGGGCAGCCGGCCGCCGCGCGTGGCCCACTGGTCGCTGGCCAGCCTGCGGCCCGCCAGGTCGCAGACGGCAGGACTGTCGGCCATCGGGGCGCGGGTGACGGGCTCGATGGCGGTGGCGTCGCCGGGCTTCCCCTTGTCGCCCCACACGCTGCGTGAGATGTCCAGGTTGGCGTGCGGCTTCTTGTCGGCTGCATAGAGACAGGCGCGGAACGGGGCCATCACGTCGGCGGCACCGACCTGGAGGAAACTGTAGTCGGCGGGCGAGTAGACGTAGTAATCGGGCGAGAGGCGGCGGCTCACCGTCGTTCCCACGAAGTCGACGGCCCCGCCGCGCACGATGGCCTCGCCAGTCATGGGCACGCTCGTGTCGACACCCGTGAAGAGCAGGCGCGAGCCTACGTAGACGCCGAGGATGTAGGGCTGGTAGGCCTCCATCTCCGACAGCGAATTCAGCACGGCCACGGTGAGCGTGTCGGCGTCGTAGCCATAGTAGCGCAGCACCTTGAGCATGTCGGCGTGAAGGGCCTCGGTATCGCTGTTCACGTCGTAGAGGTTGACGTGGGTGGGCCGGAAGGGCAGGACGATGGTCTCGGAGTAGCCCCGGCCCACGGCCTCGTCGGCAGGGTCGGCGTAGGAGGGCGTCATCAGGTAGCTGACGAACTTCGCACGGAAGGCCATCGGACAGTAGAAGTCGTGGCCCTCGGTCAGGCTGATGTGCTCTGCCTCCAGCCCGCGTACCAGGTTGAGGCTATTGTCGAGGCCGGGCATCTGGTCGCAGTCGGCATCGAGGTAGTAGATGCAGTTGGGGTTGGCCCTCGAGGCATCAAAGGCCACACTCGACTCCTCGACGGAGGGGACCTTCAGGCCGCGCAGGTCTATGGCGACGGCCTCTGCGGGGATGGCCAGCGTGACTTCACCGCCACTTTCAGTGGGAGCGGCTTCTTCGGGTAAAAGTTCTACAACCTCTCCCTGGGCCGTCCAGTAGGTGACGGTGCCGGTGCCGGCGCGGGCGGTGAAGCAGAGCGAGTCGATGGGTTCCAGGCCGTAGGGCATACCATAGCCGGCCTTCAGCGCGTAGCGGCCACCGCTGCGGAACACGCCATCGTAGGCAAAGGCCGTCTCGGCGCTGCGGTGGGAGGGCAGCGTGCTGGCCACGTGCTTGCTGAAGAGCCGCTCGCCGCTGTCGCGGTCCTCGAGCCACACCACGATGCCGTCGCGCTCGCCCTTGCCGTCACGGGCGCCGAAATAGTCACCGTCGAGGTTTTCTACCCGCGCCCAGCCCTTGATGCGGCTGCCGTAGAACACGCCATCGCGGCTCAGCATGTCGAGCGAGAACGTGGCCTTCATGTCGAGCTTGCGAAGGGGCTGGACGGTGACGTCATACGTGCCGACGCACTCGCGGCCGCCGGCATCGGTAGACAGGCGCAGCTGCAGCCGCCCCTGGGGCAGGACGGTGTAGAGCAGCAGCGGGCGGCTGCTGCCGGCCTTGACGCTGACGAGGGTGTCAAGACAGGGCGAGAGGCTGTCGTCGTCGAGGTTGAGAGCCGTCAGGTAGAGACGGCCCTCGAAGTCGGCGGCCGAGCGGTTGTGTACACTGAGGTCTATCTTCTGCGTCAGTTGTGCCACCTGGTTGCCGTAAAGCCTGATGGAGTCTACACCGAGGGCACTGTCGGCGGCGACGCCCGTGTCGGCACCTGCCGTCAGCGAGAGCAGCAGGCCGAGGAGGGTAAGGGTTAATGTCTTCATAGTCGTCATAGTTGTTATAGTTGCCATAGTATTTATAGTTGCCATAGTCTTGGCTAACGCTTTCGTCCTTGCAGGTCGTAGACAGGACGGACAGCGGCGGGAGACTGGAGGGGGCTGATGGCCGTCGGCGTTGCGCTGAAGGCCCACTGGCGGGCCAGTTCGGCGGGCTGGGCATCGAGGGAGGGGGTCTCGGGGCGGCTGTCGTGCTGGCGGGCGTAGTCGAAAGCCTCCTGCATGGTGACGTGGCCGTCGCCGTCCTGGTCGGAGCCTACGGGCGCTCCCCGCTCGTCGTGCTGGGCCACGGCGCAGGTCCAGTGGTAGACGAACTCGTCGTAAGGGCGCTCCTTGCTGGCCCACGACATCTGGCTGGCCGAGCAGGCGGCGGTGATGACGCGGCCCTCGCCCTGCAGCTCCTGCGCAAAGGCTCCGGCATAGCACTGGCCCAACAGGACGCTCATCGTAGCGGGGCGGCACTGGCCCAGCAGGTCGGCCAGCTCCCGGGGGGTGAGGCTCTGGCCGTCCCAGAGCCAGAGGCGCACGTTGCCGTCGGCGTCGCGCTCGCCGTGGTCGGTGATGAAGACGAAGAGGCGGTCGGCAGGCGTCAGCGTGAGCGACAGGCTGCGAAACACTTCGTCCAGATTCTGGCGCGTGGCGGCAAGCGAGAGGTCGGGCTCGCCGTCGCCGTCGAGGTCGGTGGCCGACGAGGCAAAGCCCCACGCACCGTCGCGCAGCATGTCGGCAGCGGGAGCGTCGCCGTCGGCCATGAGCAGGGTGACGTGGTCCTTGGCCAGGTGACACTCCTGACGCAGCGTGCGGTAGAGAAAGGCGCAGTCGTTCCAGTAACGCTCGTGGTTGAACATCTTGCTGCGCCCGCCGCTGACGATGACGGCGCGGGTCTCGCCAGCACACACCAGCACACAGCCGAGGAAAGCCTGTAAAAGAAGATGTCGCATCGTGTTCATAATGTAAAGGTACAAAGAATGGGTAAAAGACTGCACGCACAGGCAGACTTTTATTACATTTTAACAGAAATTATTGTTCACCCATGCAGTATTCCGACCGCAAATGACACCAAAAGCTATATGCAAACAGAACAACAAAGGCAAACGACCGACGTGGCCGTGCTCATCGTCTTCTCCAACCGCACGGCGATGCTCCGCCGCACGTTCGAGGCAGTCAGAAAGGCACGGCCCGCACACCTCTTATTATATCAGACAAGACCCGGCGCCACGATGTACGACGCCGTGCGGTGGGCCTTCTCCCGCTACGACAAATGTATCGTGCTGGAAGAGGACAGCCTGCCCTCGACGAGATTCATCCCCTTCTGCAAGGAGCTGCTCGACCGCTACGAGAACGACCTGCGCATTGGCCTGATAGCGGGCTACAACCCCGAGGGGCTGACAGCAGCACCCTCGGACTATCTGTTCACCCGCGCGCTGCCCCGTTATGGATGGGCCTCGTGGCGCCGCGTGGTTAAGGAATGGGACGGCTCCTACGCCGTGGTTGACGACCCCTTCAACATGCACCAGCTCGAAGCCTTGAGCCGCCGCGTGGAAGGCTGGGACGGCATGACCGAACTGCTGCGCCGCCACAAGCGCCAGGGCATCCCCGTATGCCAAACGGTGATGTGGGCACACATGGCCCTCAACTCCTGCCTCACCATCATGCCCACCCGCAATATGCTCCGCATCGAAGGCCCCTGACTCTGAGGCACTGTCCAACGATCAAAGGAGACCGTTCTTTTGCATCAGTTTCTTCAGTTCCTTATTGGTGATGCTGGCCTGGTCGGACTTGTCGTAAATGGTGACGAGGGTGATGTCTGCGCCGTCGGTCTCCATTAAAACGGTATGTGTGATGACCCTTGCACCACCACTCTTACCTTAAGTTCGCGGGCAAAGTCGGGCGTAGTGTTTATTTTACAGTTCATTGAGTAGCTCCTCCGCATTGATTCCTTCAAGCTGGCCGTCCTTCATCCGACGGAGCTGGCCGAAAGCATGGTCTATTTTGGCGAGTGTCTGCTCTTTGGGCGTGACAGCCGTGCGTACCACATCGGCCTCGCTGTAAGTCCAGCCCATCTTAGAAACCATCTTCTTGAAGAAACTGACCTCATGATTAGGGATGTTGATGGTAATTGCTGTCATATCGAGACTGTATTTAGAAATTTGCTGCAAATTTACGAAATTTCCGCGATACACTTGCTTTTTCATTCACCTTTTTATATATTTTAGGCAAAGGACACTGAACATCTTGAAAAGCGAGAGGTATATCAATTTTTTTTCGTAACTTTGGCTTTGCCGTAGTTACTCCGTCTTCCATATAACAAATTTGTTTAGGATGCTTCTGCAAGTCTCTG
>CAMPCG010000063.1 GCA_946644025.1 uncultured Prevotellaceae bacterium
CCCTGGGCTACCTGCTTGCTGGCCTTTCAGGCCGTTGCTGCCCGCCACTTTGCGAGCTAGCGAAACTTGAATAAATTATTTGTGTACATCTACTTAACTTCTAATAAACTAACAACAAACTCATGTCAACACTGACTCTTTGCATTGTCACGGTCTTCTGTGCCGGCTATCTATGCATAGCCCTGGAGAGCCTGACGAAAGTGAACAAGGCGGCCATCGCGCTGCTGATGTGTGTATTCTGCTGGACGCTGCTCATGCTCGGCCCCGGCGCCTATTACCCCGACCTGGCAGCCGGCGACGTGCTCCACCACGTAGCCGGGGCGATAGAGCACCACCTGGGCGAGGCGGCCAGCACGCTGTTCTTCCTCATGGGCGCCATGACCATCGTGGAAATCGTAGACAGCAACGGCGGCTTCAACTTCGTGCGCGACACGATGAAGACGCGGTCTAAGCGCAAGCTGCTGTGGCGCGTGGCGTTCATGACGTTCTTCCTGTCGGCCATCCTGGACAACCTCACCACGTCGATTGTGATGATCATGGTGCTGCGCAAGCTGGTTCAGGCGCGTGAGGAACGGATTATCTACGCTGCGCTCATCATCATTGCAGCCAACAGCGGCGGCGCGTTCTCGCCCATCGGCGACGTGACGACCATCATGCTCTGGATCAAGGGCGTCATCACCACGCAGGGCGTGCTCACCGAAATCTTCATCCCCTCGCTGGTGTCGATGATTATCCCGGCGGCCATCCTGAGCCTCTCGCTGAAGGGCAAGTTCGACAAGGAGCAGAACCTGCCGAAGGCCGCCGTGACGCAGTTTACCAAGGCGCAGCGCGACATCATCTTCTGGCTGGGCGTGGGCGGTCTGTGCTTCGTGCCCATCTTCAAGACGCTGACCCACCTGCCGCCGTTCATGGGCATCCTGCTGGTGCTGGGCGTGCTGTGGACGGTGACGGAGATTTTCCACTATAACACCTCTGAGGACGACACGATGGCAAAGCGCGTGAGCGACATCATGACCCGCATCGACCTCTCGACCATCATGTTCTTCCTGGGCATACTCATGGCCGTGGCGGTATTGCAGGAGATAGGCGTGCTCACCGCCCTCGGCCAGGGTCTGAACGAGGCGTTCCAGGGCAACTACTACATCATCAACGGCATCATCGGCGTACTGTCGTCGATTGTCGACAACGTGCCGCTGGTGGCCGGCTGCATGGGTATGTACCCCGTTGCTGCCGAGGGCGCCATGGCCGTCGACGGCATCTTCTGGCAGCTGCTGGCCTACTGTGCCGGTGTGGGCGGCTCGATGCTCATCATCGGCTCGGCAGCGGGCGTCGTCGTCATGGGCCTGGAGAAGATTTCCTTCGGCTGGTATATGAAGCGCATCACGTGGATAGCCTTCGTGGGCTATCTGGCAGGAATACTCGTGTACTGGGTAGAGAAACTGGTGTTCTGATATGGAATGGACTGAAAACATCATCATAGCCGATGGCGGCTACGTAGACAGCGTGGCCTTCAATCTGACTGTGAACTTCGAGCGCATGATCGGCCGTCGCATCCCGCCGGCCGACATGGCTCGCTGGGTGGAGTGCATAGCCCTCGACGGCGGCATGAGGCCCGGCGAAGGCGAGCAGTCGCAGCAGACGCAGACGCAGGTAGTGCTGGTACACGAGACGGGAAGGGAGCGCATGGAGAACTTCGCTCCAGGGCACTATGCCGACGAGCTGCACGGCAAAGCCTTCACGGGCAGGCTGGGCGAGTTTATGTTCACTTGCATCAACCCCGAGGGGCTGACCACGACCGACGCCCTGCTGCAGGACACGCTGCAGCTGGCACTGCAGGCCGACGGCGTGAAGCGCATCATGGTAGTGCCCGGCGAACAGGGACTTAACAGTGTAAGCCACATGGTCAGACGGGCGGCAGACAGCGACAAGCCCAAGCAAATCACCGTCTTCACCATGGAGCCCTTTGCCGGCGGACATTTCCAGCAGGAGATTCTGGGCTACTCGCTCATGGCTGCCCTGGGAGTGAAGAGCAGCGAGCTGAATCCTGAAAACTAAAAGCTGAGACTAAGAAGAAAACGAGAAGAGCCGTTGGTACGGCTCTTCTCGTTTTTTGGGGGCATCGGATGTCGGACGTCAGACGAAGCTGATGACTCCCTGCTGTGGTTCTTGTGGCTCGTTGTGCATTGGCTCTGCGTTGCTGTTCTTGTCGCTGCCAATGCTGGCGAGTATGTCTTTTGTGCGTTTGTAGGTGGGTGTCTGCTCTACGTCGCTGATGACGTTGTCGTTGTCGAGGTCTTCTGGTGCGAAGATGTAGATGTTGGGGCGGCGCTTGTAGTGTTTTGCCGTGCCGCTGTCGCCGTAGTAGTGGTCGCGCCGCTCTCCTCGCTTTGCTGCTTTTTCCTGCTCTTCGGCGAGCCGGTTGGCTTCTTCGCGTGTCTGCTGCTTGGCCATGCGCTCTTCCATTCCGTCGACGTTTTGCATTCCGAATCCTGTGGCGAGGATGGTTACTTTGACGCGTTTTCCCAGTTCCGGGTCTACGGCTACACCCCACTTGAAGACGAACTCGGAGCCAAACCGCTCCATGAACTCGTGTACGTAGTTCATTTCTTCCATCATGAAGTTGTCCTTGGAGTCCTTCTGGTGGGAGAATGAGATGTTGAGAAGTATCTTCTTTGAGTTGAAGATATCGTTGTCGTTGAGGAGCGGTGAGTTGAGTGCGTCGTCGATGGCTTTCTTGACACGGTCTTCTCCTTCTCCGAATCCTGTCGACATGATGGCTACTCCGCCGTCTTGCAGCACCGTCTTGACGTCGTTGAAGTCGAGGTTCATGGTGCCGTGCAGTGTGATGATTTCGGCTATGGACTTCGCTGCTACTGAGAGCGTGTCGTCGGCTTTTCCGAAAGCGTCGAGGAATGACAGTTCAGGGTAGATGGCGCGCAGCCGCTCGTTGTTGATGACGAGCAGTGCGTCTACGTGTTTTGACATTTCCTCTACGCCGTCGAGTGCCTGGTCGATTTTTTTGTTTCCTTCGAATCGGAATGGTATGGTGACGATGCCGACGGTGAGTATGTCCATTTCCTTCGAAATGCGTGCTATGACGGGGGCTGCTCCTGTTCCTGTTCCTCCTCCCATTCCTGCGGTGATGAAGGCCATTCGTGTTCCGTCGTTGAGCATGTTGCGAATGTCCTGCAGGCTTTCTTCGGCAGCGGCCCGTGCTTTTTCGGGTCGGTTGCCGGCTCCGAGCCCTTCGCTGCCAAGCTGCAGCTTGACGGGGACGGGTGAGTCGTTGAGTGCCTGGTTGTCGGTGTTGCAGACGACGAAGGTGACGTCGTGGATGCCTTCCTTGTACATGTGGTTGACGGCGTTGCCTCCTCCGCCTCCTACGCCTATGACTTTAATGATGCTGTGCTTCTCTTCGGGCACTCCGAAGTCGAGTATTTCGTTGTTGTTCATTGCTCTTGTGGGTTTTGTGGGTTTTGTGAGTGATGTGCTGGGGGCGGGGATGGAATCCCCGCGAAGAAACGGGACAGAGGGAATTTTGAAAATTTAGAGAGTCAGGGGGGAGAAACTTTCGTTATTCTTCTGAGACGATGTCTTTGCCGAACTGTGTGAGTGTCTTCCTGATTTTGTTGAACCAGCTGTTTTCTTTTCTTTGTCGGCGTTCCTCTTCTTCCTTGCGCTTTTCTTCCTCTCTGCGCTGTTGCTCTTCTTCCTCTTTCTTTCGCTGTGCTTCGAGCCGTGCCTGCTCTTCTTCCTGCTCTGAGAGGACGACTCCGGGTTTAGCATCTTGATGGGTTCGGGCCTTGCGTCCAGTTCCGGTCTGGCCCGTGGTCTCTTGATCTTCTGAGAAGAGGTCCATGTTGGGGTCGATGGGGTTTCCTGCGCAGTTCATGTCGCCCTTGATGAGGAGTCCGAGGACGGTGTTGTACATGCCGTTTTTGTTCTTTATGAGTTCGTTGCCGCTGTTGATGGTGGCTGTGACGAACTTGGCGACACGTACTTTCTCTATTCGTGTGCTGTTGATGAAGGCTTTCTCGATGTTCTTCATGTTGGCACCTCCTCCGGTGAGGACGATTCCTCCGAGCATGTTCCTGTAGTATTCATCGGGAATCTGGTAGTGTACGTTCTCGATGATTTCCTCCATTCGTCCCTCTACGATTTCGATGAAGCGGCGGCTGTCCACCTGCCGTTCTGCGTCGATGGAGTATTTAAGCGTGGGGTCGATGTCGTTGTTGTCGGTATATGCTGAGGCATACTTTATTTTCATGGCTTCTGCCTCGCTTTCCTCCATCTGTAGTGAGGCGATGTCCTTGGTGACGTTGTTTGAGCCGAGTGGTATGACGACGAGGTGGCGCAGCACGTTTTTCCAGAAGACGGAGACGGTGGTGGTGTCGGCTCCTATGTCGACGAGGGCGCATCCTGAGCGTTTCTCTGTCTCTGTGAGGACGGCGTCGGCCAGTGCGAGGGGTGCGAGGTACATGTCGGCGACTTTGATGCCGGCCGTTTGGAAGCATCGGTTGAGGTTCTGGAAGAATGTCTTCCGCTCGAGGATGTTGAGGAAGTTTCCTTCGAGTCTTGTGGCTTGTATTCCGACGGGGTCAATCTGGTAGTTAGCGTCGACCTTGTACTCCAGTTCTGCCACGTCGAGTATTTTCTGGTCGGGGTACTCCATGCTTCGGTTGCTGTCCATGAGTTCAGCCACCATCTGCTGTGTAATCTTGGTGCTTTCGGTGAAGTCCTTTGCGATGGAGTTCTTGACGCTGCGTATGCTCTGGCCTCCCACGCCTACGAACACCTGCGTGATTCGTGTCTTGAGGTTCCCCTCGAGCTTTTTTACTATGTTGGTGAGTGCCTGTGCGGTCTTGTCGATGTTGTACACGACGCCCTTCCGTATGAACGACGACGATTCCTCCTGGGCCATAGCCAGTACTGATATGCTCCCGTCAGGCTTCTTTTGTCCGGCTATGCCTGTCACCTTCGATGATCCGAGCTCTATCGCGACGATAAAGTCTTTCTGTTCTGTTGCCATACCTCTATATATATTTACGATTTACTGATTTTCTAATTAAGAATGGTCAATATTCCGATATAACGATATTTTCGATATAACGATATTACGACATAGGGATATTACGGCCTTTAATAAGCCTATTACTATATAACTCCGTTTTTCGTGTTTTATTATTTCTTGGTCGGTCTTCTTTTGCAAATAATCTGGTTGCCATACTCTACGCTGACGCGTGAGTACTTGTTCCAGCCGGCGACGTTCAGTCCGTAGCGGTAGAACTTGCGGAGCCGCTCCAGTTTACTCGTGATGTGACGCGGCTGTCCCAGATAGGCGATGTGTCCACCTACACGGGGCACCAGCTCCACGCTTCCGTCGGCAAGGACGTTGAGCTGTGTGATTTCGCTTTTCCAGAACTCGTCGTTGTTGATGATGTTTGCCATCGGCGCAAGCACCTTCTCGGCGTATTGCTTGGAGACGTAGCCTGTGCAGACGATGAGCTTGCAGGAATACTGTGTTCTGGGCATGGGCTTTCCGTGGGTGTCGATGTAATAGTCTTCGCCGAGGCAGTTCATGACTCGCATCACGGGTATGCGCTGCTGCACACCCACGCGCACCGTCCCGTCCTGTGTGGTCCAGCACTCGGCGTCCTCTATGAGCTCTTTGGCCTCGAGGGCTTCCTCCATCTGGCGCAGATTGATGGCCGTGAGCGGTTTCCCGATGGGCGAGAGTTTGTCCATGACGAGCATCTGCCTCACCTCGTCGCTGGTGAGGAATCCGGGCATGTCGCTTTCCTCGATGGTGACGTCGATGTCGTGACACACCACTGCCTCGTCGGGGTGGTTGAATGCCGACATGGCCAGCACCAGATAGGCTGCCAGCACCACATTAACCGATACCAATGCTATTCTCTTCCACAACATAGTGATTTACGATTTATTTATTCAACTATTAATCGATATTACGATATAACGAGATAACGATATTACGAGATAACGATATTACGATATAACGACATTTCGACACAACGACAGTTTAGCTTCAGCCTTTTTCCTCCAGGGCTTTCTTGATGAGGGGCACCTGGTCGTCGAGGTCGCCTGCGCCGAGGATTACGAGCACGTCGAACGAGCGGTTCTTGACGAGCTGCAGCACGTCGTTCTTGTTGATAAGCTGACGCTCTACGCCGGGCTTCAGATTGTCGTAGATGAGGCGCGAGGTGACGCCCTCTATGGGTTTTTCGCGGGCGGGGTAGATGTCGGTGAGTATGACCTCGTCGAGCTGGCTCAGCGCCTCGGCAAACTCGCGGTAGAAGTCGCGTGTGCGGGTGTAGAGGTGTGGCTGGAAGATGGCGGTGATGTGACGGTCGCGGTAGAGCTGCCTGAGCGAACGCGCACTCTCGTAGATTTCCTTCGGGTGGTGAGCATAGTCGCTGAGCAGCACCAGCTGCGGTGTCTTGATCTTGAAGTCGAACCGTCGGTCCACTCCGCCGTAGGTTGCCATGCCCTGTCGCAGCTCCTCGGCGCTGCACCCTGCCAGCTGGGCCATAGCCATGGCGGCGATGCCGTTCTCGATGTTGATGGGGATGGGGTTGCCCAGTGTGACGTCCCTGACCGTCTCGATGGGCGAGACGAAGTCGAAGGATATCTCGCCGTTGTCTATCTTCACGTTCTCGGCGTGGAAGTCGCCCTCGTTGAGGGCGTAGTCATAGCGTCGCACGCCCTGTGGCAGTCGTTCGCGCATCTCCAGTCCGCGGTGAATGATGAGTGCTCCGCCGGTCTGTATCAGCTCGGTGTAGTGGGCGAAGCTCTGCAGGTAGGCCTCCTTCGTGCCGTAGATGTCGAGGTGGTCGGGGTCGGTGGCGGTGATGACGGTCATCCAGGGCGACAGGTGGTGGAAGCTGCGGTCGAACTCGTCGGCCTCAATGACGACGTAGTCGGAGTCCGAGACGATATAGTTCGTGCCGTAGTTCTTGGTGATGCCTCCAAGGAAGGCGTTGCAGTCCAGATGGCTCTGGTGCATGATGTGTGCGCACATAGCGCTGGTCGACGTCTTGCCGTGGGTGCCGGCCACACAGAGGCCCTTCATCTGGCGCGTGAGCGTGCCCAGCACCTGGGCGCGCTTCTCGAGGTCGAAGCCCTGTTCGCGGAAGTAGGCCAGTTCACGGTGCTCGGCGGGGATGGCGGGGGTGTAGACCACCAGGCACGAGTCCTTCTGACGGCAGACCTCGGGAATGGCGTCGACGCTCTCCTCGTAGTGTATCAGCGCGCCCTCCTGCTCCAGCCGGCGAGTGAGCTCTGAGGGTGCGCGGTCGTAGCCCGCCACCGTGAGGCCGCGGTGAAGGAAGTAACGGGCAATGGCACTCATGCCGATGCCGCCGATGCCGATGAAATAGACAGAGGTGATGTTCATTTGACGATTAGACGATTTTCGATATTACGATACTACGATATAACGACATTACGATATAACGATACTACGACATTTCGATATAACGATATTACGATATTACGATATTTCGATATAACGATATTTCGATATTACGATATTACGATATTTCGATATAACGACATTTCGACATTTCGGCTTAACCCTTGGCTGAGGCGAGCTTGAGGACTTCCTGGGCGATGATGCGGGCGGAGTCGGGGAGTGCCATCTTGAGGACGTTCGCGCTGAGGGTTCGCAGGCGGGTGTCGTCGGCCACGGTCTGCAAGGCCAGGGGTATGAGTTTTTCGCGGGCCTCGGCGTCCTTGACGTAGAGGGCGGCGTCGCGGTCGACCAGCGCGAGAGCGTTCTTCGTCTGGTGGTCCTCGGCCACGTTGGGGCTTGGCACGAGGATGACAGGCTTGCCGATGAGGCAGAATTCGGAGATGCTGCTGGCCCCGGCCCGGCTGACGACGAGGTCGGCGGCGCGATAGGCGGCGGCCATGTCGGCGATGAAATCAGTTATAAGGAGACGAGAGGTGAGGGATGAGTCGTGAGTGGACACATACTCATCGAGCCGACGCTTCATCTCTTCGTGATAGTACTTGCCGGTCTGCCAGATGAACTGCAGTCCCGAGGCGGCAATGTCGTCGAGGTGACTGAGCACGCTCTCGTTGATGGTGCGTGCGCCCAGGCTTCCGCCCACGAGGAGCACGGTCTTGCGCTGCACGTCGAGGCCGAAGGTGGCGAGAGCCTCCTCGCGGGAGAGCTTCGTGTCGAGCAGAGCCTGACGCACGGGGTTGCCCGTGAGCAGCAGCTTGTCCTTGGGGAAGAAGCGCTCCATGCCCTCGTAGGCCACGCAAATCTTCGCCGCCTTGTCGGCCAGCTGCTTGTTGGCCAGTCCGGCATAGCTGTTCTGCTCCTGTATGAGCGTGGGTATGCCCAGGGCGTTGGCCGCTCCGAGGGCGGCACTGCTGGCATAGCCCCCCACCCCAACGGCCACCTGCGGCCGGAACTCGCGCAGTATCTGCTTGGCCATGCGCTTGCTGCGCAGATAGTCCAGCGCTACGCCGATGTTCTGTGGCTTCCACAACGGACGGTAGAAGCCGCGGATGGGCAGGCCCTTGATGGCGTAGCCCGCCTGGGGGACGCGTTGCATCTCCATGCGGCCCTCGGCACCGATGAAGAGTATCTCGGCCTCGGGGCGCAGCTCGCGCAGGGCGTTGGCTATCGACACGGCGGGGAAGATGTGGCCGCCGGTGCCGCCGCCGCTGATGACGATTCTGAGGTTCGAATAATCGGCCATAGCTTATTATATATAATCCTTATTAATTTGCAATACCACTTGGAACACCAGCCCAAATCCTCCTCGGACTTTGAGCCGTCCATGCTACGAGTTTGAGCTGTCCAAAGTCTGGGGGCCCTGCAGCTGCACCCGTTTGGCGCTCTTGCTCACGCTGAGGATGACGCCGATGTAGGCACAGTTGACGATGGTAGACGTGCCGCCCTTGGAGACGAGGGGCAGCGGCTGACCGGTGACGATGCCGAAGTCTACGGCCACGCACATGTTGATGACGGCCTGATAGACCAGCAGCAGGGCCAGGCCCAGGACGAGGAAGGCCGGGAAATTGTTCTCGCAGCGGCTGGCTATGCGCGCCGCACGGAAGAGGAGTATGACGTAGAGGAAGACCACGAGGACGGCCCCGACGATGCCCATCTCCTCGATGATGATGGCATAGATGAAGTCGGAGAAGGCCTGCGGCAGATAGTCACGCTCCACGCTGTTGCCCGGTCCCTTGCCGATGATGCCACACGAGGCGATGGCCAGGTTGGCATGGGTCACCTGAAAGTTCTTGTCCGTAATCTTGTAATCGTGGGGGTCTTCGGGCTTGCCGGGCATGAGCAGTCGGTTGCGCCATGTGCCGAAGCGGTGGGTGAGCTTCTCGAAGGCGTTCTTCTCGTGCTTCTCCTTCTGCACCACGTGCTCGGTCTTCAGCCCGGCGCGGGCGTCGGCCAGCTCCTGCTCGGCCTCCTTGTCCATGCTGCCCAGACCGAAGACGAGGCCCAGGAACAGCACCACACAGGCGGCCAGCACACCAGTGAGCTTGCCTATCTGCTTCCAGGGCACACGGCCCAGGATCATCATGGTGAAGATGACGCCGAAGAGCAGCACCGCCGTGGACAGATTTTCCAGGCCGATGAGCAGCACGGCGGGAACGGTCACCCACAGGATGTACTTCATGGCCAGCGGGTCGGCGCCGCTATCGTCCTCGCGCTGCAGGGCACTGAGTATCTGGGCCGTGAAGAGCACCATCGTGCCCTTGGCTATCTCTGAGGGCTGGAAGGTGAAGCCCGGCAGCTGGATGACGCGGTTGGCACCGTTGATGCTCTCGCCAAAGGCAAGCACCCACAGCAGCGTGGCGTAGGTGACGATGAGCAGGATGGGCGTGACGAGCTTGAAGTAGCGGCACTGCACGTTGAGCGTGACAATGGCCACCACCAGGCCCGCAAGGATGGTGCCGCAGTGATAGAAGAGCGGACCAAGGTAGTCTTGCGACTTGTAGGTCAGCGTGCTCGAAGCCGAAAAGACCTCGACAATGCTGATGAGGCAGAGGAAGAGGAACACCGTCCAGATGCCCTTGTCGCCCTTGAAGAGTACACCTATCTTGTTCATTTATTCTACTCTCTCTAGTTTTTCTAGTCTCTCTAGTTTTTCTAGCCTTTCTAGTCTCTCTATAGACTCCTGGCCAGCTCCTTAAACTGCTCGCCGCGGTCCTCCATGTTGTGGAAGAGGTCGAAGGAGGCGCAGCAGGGAGAGAGCAGCACGGTCTCGCCGGGCTGGGCCAGCTCGTAGCAGGCCTCCATGCACTCGCGCATGGAGTGGGTGTCGCGCACGGGTATTCCCATGTCGTCGAAATTCTCGTGCAGCTTCGTGTTGTCGGCTCCCAGATAGACCAGGGCAGAGCACTTCTCGCGCACCAGCGGCTTGATGGGTGTATAGTCGTTGCCCTTGTCCTTGCCGCCGATGATGAGCACCACGCGTGTCTTCATCGAGTCGAGCGCATACCAGCAGGCATCGACATTGGTGGCTTTCGAGTCGTTCACGTACTGTACGCCGCGCACGGTGCACACCTTCTCCAGACGGTGCTCCACACCGGGGAAGTCGCTCAGGGCCTGGCGGATGGACTCTTTCCTGATACCGGCAATGTTACCGGCCAGTCCGGCGGCCAGCGAGTTGTAGATGTTGTGGCGCCCGGTGAGGCTGAGGCTCTCCTGCTCCATGTTGAAGGGCATGGGCTGCTCCAGGGTATACTGTCCGGCCTCGATGTAGCCTATGGAGCCTTTCTCCTTCAGCTCGGAGAAGGGGTACTGGATGGCCTTGATGTCGTACTTCTCCAGCTCGCGGCGGATGACGGGGTCGTCGGCCCAATAGATGAAGGCGTCCTCCTCGGTCTGGTTCTGCAGGATGCGCATCTTGGCGTCGACGTAGTTCTGCATCTTGAAGTCGTAGCGGTCGAGATGGTCGGGCGTGATGTTGAGCAGCACGGCGATGTTGGCACGGAAGTCGTACATGTTGTCGAGCTGGAATGACGACAGCTCGATGATGTAGTACTCGTGCGGATCCTCTGCCACCTGCAGGGCCAGCGAGCGCCCGATGTTGCCGGCCAGTCCGGCGTCGTAGCCAGCGGCACGGAAGATGTGGTAGATGAGCGAGGTCGTCGTCGTCTTGCCGTTGGAGCCGGTGATGCAGATCATCTTCGACGTGGTGTAGCGTCCGGCGAACTCAATCTCGCTGATGATGGGTATGCCGGCCTTGATGGCCTTGCTGACCATGGGTGCCGTGTCGGGTATGCCGGGAGACTTGACGATC
>CAMPCG010000064.1 GCA_946644025.1 uncultured Prevotellaceae bacterium
ACAGCAGAAGGCTGCCGGCAACACCGACGCCGCGCGGAAGGAATGGCGGGTGGCGGCGACCTCACGGCCCACGAGCCACACGTGCTCTAAGCCCGAGTCCCGAAGCATGTTGACGACTTTCTGGTGCTCCTCGCGGCTGGCGGTGCCCAGTTCGAGCATGTCGCCCAGGATGACCATCTTCTGCTGTCCGGCTGCGGGCTGCAGGAGCAGGAAGTTCTCGAGGGCGGCCATCATGCTGGTGGGGTTGGCGTTGTAGGCATCGACGATGAGGCGGTTCTTCGCCGTGTCCACCAGCTGCGAGCGGCTGTTGGTGGGCCGGTAGCTCTCCAGGGCGTGGCAGATGGCCTTTCGGTCTACGCCGAAGTTGATGCCTACGGCCACGGCAGCCATGACGTTGTCTGCGTTGTAGTCGCCTATGAGCTGCGTCTGCACCTTGTGCCATTTCTGCGACGCGCCGCTCTGCTCCAGGTCCATCAGGGGGCGGCGCCAGCGCATCTTCAGCAAGGGGTTGCCCTCCTCGCGTATGATTTCGCCCGAGATGCAGGTGTACTGCTTCTCAGGGTCCGTGCTATAGGGCGTAATCCACAGGCGGTCGTCGTCCTGGGTGTCGAGCATGTCCAGGAGGTAGTCGTTGTCGGCATTGACGAAGACGAGGCCGTCCTGACGGGTGCGCAGGAAGTCGTAGAGCTCGCCCTTGGTCTTGCAGACGCCCTCGAAGGAGCCGAATCCCTGCAGGTGTGCCCGCCCCACGTTGGTGATGATGCCGCAGGTAGGCTCGGCGGTCTCGGCCAGCGTTTTGATGTCGCCGGGGTGGCTGGCCCCCATCTCGATGATGGCAATCTCGTGCTCCTTGTTCAGGCGCAGCAGGGTCTTGGGCACGCCGACGTCGTTGTTGAAGTTCCCCTCGGTGGCCAGCACGTTGTACTTCTCGGCGAGCACTGCCCTGACGAGCTCCTTCGTCGTGGTCTTCCCGTTGGTGCCGGTGATGGCGATGACGGGAATGTCGAACTGGCGGCGGTGCTCTCGGGCCAGGTCCTTGAGGGCCTGGAGCGTGTCGGGTACAAGGATGAGCCGCTCGGGGTCGGCGGCGGCCACGGCGGGGTTGTCGACGATGGCGTAGGCGCAGCCTTTCTGCAGTGCCTGCTGCGCAAACTGGTTGCCGTCGAAGCGGTCGCCGTGGAGGGCAATGAAGATGCTGCCCTCGGGGCAGTCGCGGCTGTCGGTGGTGATGCAGGGGTGCTGACGGTATAGGTCGTAAAGGGAGGTCATGGGGGGCTTTATGGGGTTAATGGGGGGATGGGGTTAATAGGGTAGGGTAGGGGTTAATGGGGGGAGTTTACCAGAAGACGGGCTTCTTGAAGTATTTCTCGGCTTTCTCGAGCTGGTGCTTGTGGCAGAAGACCATGACGCTGTCGCCGGGCAGTATCTGTGTCAGTCCGCTGACCAGCATACCCTTTCCGTCGCGCACCAGTCCTCCGATGGTCATTCCCGTGGGCAGTGCCAGGTCCTTGACGGGCTTCTTCGTCACGCGCGAGCCCTCTACGGCAGCAAACTCTGCCACGTCGGCCTCTACCATCATCAGCGAGCGCAGGTTGCGCACGTCGGCGTGCATCATCATCTGGAAGATGTGGCTTGCGGCCACCGTCTTCTTGTTGATGATGGTGCCAATGTCGAGGCTCTCGGCCATGGAGACGTAGTCCAGGTTCTCTATCATGGCTACGGTCTTTCTCACTCCCAGCTTCTTGGCCGTGAGGCAGGCCAGGATGTTGGTCTCGGCGTTTCCGGTGAGTGCCACGAAGGCCTGCGTGTGCTTGATGCCTTCCTCGTCGAGCAGCCCCAGGTCTCTACCGTCGCCGTGTATGACCATGGTGTCGGTGTCGGCCAGCACCTGGTTCAGCCGTTCGCAGCGGTGAGGCGATAGCTCGATGATTTTCAGGTTCATGTTGTCGGGCAGGGTGAGCGCTGTACGGACGGCGGTCTTTCCTCCGCCCATGACGATGACGTTGTGCACGTCCTCGTAGTCCTCCTTGCCCACAATCTTGCGTATGTAGGGTATGTAGTCCTTGGTGGTCATGAAGTATGCCAGGTCGTGCAGCTTCAGCACGTCGAATCCTCCGGGAATGATGGTGTCGCCCTCTCGCTTGATGGCCACTACGTGGTAGGGGTCGTCGGCTCCGCAGAGGTCCTTCAGGGGCTGGTTGAGTATCTCGCAGCTCTCTCTGAGCTTGATTCCGAGCAGCACCAGTGCGCCGTCGTGTACGTCGACGCGCTGCCTTACCCACGACATCTGCAGTCCGCTGATGATGTCCTTTGCGGCGAGCATCTCGGGGTAGACGACCGAGTCTATGCCAATGTCCTTGAATGTCTTCTGTGCCTGTGGCGTCATGTACTCGTAGTTGTCTATCCTGGCCACGGTCTTCTTTGCGCCCAGTGCGTGAGCGATGGCGCAGGCGGTGAGGTTGCGGCTCTCATAGCGGGTGACGCCCACGAAGAGGTCGGCGCTGCCCACTCCTGCGTCCTTGAGCGTCTTGATGCTTGTGGGCGAGGAGTTCAGGGCCATGATGTCCAGGTTAGAGTCTACGCTCTCCAGCCGCTCCTCGTCGTCGTCGATGAGCACGCAGTCGTGGTGCTCGGTGGAGAGCAGCTTCGACAGATGGGTTCCTACGGCGCCGGCGCCGGCAATGACTATCTTCATAAGGCCCCTCCTTCTGCCCCCGAGGGGGCTACGTTAGTGTTGCAACTTGTGTGATTATCGCCGATAATGGCTTGTTTGATGCTTTCCTTGTCCAGTCCCACTATCTTGCGCAGCTCGTCGACGGTGCCGTGCTCCACGAAGCTGTCGGGCAGTCCCAGTCGTGTCACCTGCGGGCTGTAGCCGTGGTCGGCCATCCATTCGAGCACTGCGCTGCCCAGCCCTCCGGTGCGCACGCCGTCTTCCACGGTGACGATGCGCTTGAAGCGCCGGCCCACCTCGTGGAGTATGTCCTCGTCGAGGGGCTTGAGGAAGCGCATGTCGTAGTGGGCGACGGACAAGTTGTAAGTATTAGGTTCTAAGTTGTAAGTATGGTTACTGCCGTCGGTATCGGAATCGTAACCATACTTATTACTTGCTACTTGTAACTTGTTACCTGATAGAATCCTCTCCACGTCGTTGCCTATGGGTCCCAGGGTGAGCACTGCCACGTCGTTGCCGTCGTGCAGCTTTCGGCCGCGTCCCACGGCAATCTCCTCCAGCGGGCAGTACCAGTCGGCCAGGCATCCGCATCCTCGCGGGTAGCGAATGACGAAGGGTCCGTGCCCGGGCAGCTGTGCGGTGTACATCATGCGCCGCAGCTCGTGCTCGTTCATGGGCGAGCAGATGGTCAGGTTGGGTATGGGCCTTAGTGCGGCCAGGTCGAAGGCCCCGTGGTGCGTGGGTCCGTCTTCGCCCACGAGTCCGGCGCGGTCCAGGCAAAGCACCACGGGCAGGCGCAGCAGTGCCACGTCGTGTATGATGTTGTCGTAGGCCCGCTGTGCAAACGAGCTGTAGATGTTGCAGAAGGGCAGCAGCCCGTCCTTGGCCATGCCGGCCGAGAAGGTCACGGCGTGTCCCTCGGCAATGCCCACGTCGAACATTCGGTCGGGCAGCTCCTTCATGGCGATGTTCATGGAGCAGCCCGTGGGCATGGCCGGCGTGACGCCCACTATGCGCGGGTTCTGGCGTGCCAGCTCGAGCAGCGTGTGGCCGAACACCTCCTGGTACTTCATCGGGCGGCCCTTCTCGTCGCCCTTGATGAGCTGTCCCGTCTCGGGGTCGAACTTCCCCGGCGCGTGCCACACGGGCTTGTAGTTCTCGGCGGGGGCGTAGCCGTGGCCCTTCTTCGTGTGCAGGTGGAGCAGCTTGGGGCCCTTCATGTCCTTCAGCTGCCGCAGTATGCGCACCAGCTCCTTCACGTCGTGGCCGTCGAAGGGGCCGAAGTAGCGTATGTTCATTCCCTCGAAGATGTTCTGCTGGCGGGCGATGACGCTCTTCAGCGCGTTCATCAGGCGTATGATGCCCTTGCGCCGGTCTTCGCCGAGCATACCGTGCTGGCGCATCCACTGCGAGGCGCGGAAGCGCAGTCGGTTGTAGGTCTCGTTGGTGTCCAGGTTGAGCAGGTACTGCTCCATGCCTCCCACGGCGCGGTCTATCGACATGTCGTTGTCGTTGAGCACGATGAGCATGTCGTTGGGGCTCTGCGACACGTTGTTCAGCCCCTCGAAGGCCAGTCCGCCGCTCATGGCGCCGTCGCCTATGACGGCCACCACCTTCCTTGAGTGAGCGGTGAGAGATGATAAATGAGAAGTATGATTACCATCAGGCGTAGAAATCTGCTCCTGTAGGTAATCATTTTTTTCATTTCTCATTTCTCCTTTCTCATTGAAAGAGGCTGCCACGGCCATGCCCAGTGCGGCCGAGATGCTGTTGGAGGCGTGGCCGCAGACGAAGGCGTCGTAGTCGCTCTCCATGGGCGAGGGGAAGGGCCTTATGCCGCCCAGCTTGCGGTTGGTGTGAAAGCTGTCGCGGCGACCGGTCAGTATCTTGTGGCCGTAAGCCTGATGGCCCACGTCCCAGACGATGCGGTCCTCGGGCGTGTTGAACACATAGTGCAGGGCCACCGTCAGCTCCACCACGCCTAGGCTCGAAGCCAGGTGGCCGGGGTTCACCGACAGCTCCTGCACGATGAACGAGCGCAGCTCGTCGCAGAGCTTCGTCAGCTCGTCGGGCTTCAGCCGGCGCAGGTCGGCAGGACTATCTATGTGGGGAAGTATCTCGAAATGGTTGTTTTCCACATTATTATTTATTATGGGCTGCAAAGTTACTAAATAATGCTGACACGGCAAAGCTATTTTGGGAAGATTAACGCATTTCGGCCGCTAAATGTCGGCAAAATGTAGAAAAGGCTTTCGGCCGCTGACGGGTATATTTTATTAACTTCCGCAAGCTCTGCTTGCAGGGAGCATAGCCCCTCGCTCGGACTCGGAGGGGGACAGTTGGGGCTTCAGCCGTTGAAAAGTTGTCGTTGCCCGTATTTTGAATGGGTAAAGGACGGGGATAGTCTTGAAACGCCGTCGGTGTTTGTATAAACGTCGACGGCGTTTGTACAAACGTCGACGGCGTTTGTACAAACACTGACGTGGTTTGTAGAAATACCGTCGGCGTCCGCTCCGTAGCCACTATTCCCTGCCCGTCAGGGCAGGGCCTCCCTGGCGGTCCCGGCGCTAACTGTTCCTGCGTGCTTCCTTCTCGCGGCGCTTCTGCTCCTTGCGGGCCTCCTTCTCCAGCCGCTTCTGCTCCTTCAGCGCGGCGCGCTCCTGCTTGCGCTTCTCGCGCTCCTGCTGCCGCTCCAGCTTGCGCTTCTCGCGCTCCAGCTTCTTGAGTTCCTTGGCGCTCTGCTTGGCGGCCTCCTTCTCGGTCATGGCCTCCTCGCTGTTGCCTTTCAGGGCCTCCTGCAGCTTCTCGTGGAGCATCTCCTTGTCGAAGGTGAACACCATGCCGAGCACACCCAGCGAGAGCATCTGCTCCTCGCCCTTGAGCACGATGTAGGTGGTGTTCAGCACGTAGTAGTCGTGTACCTTCAGCTTGCTGTTAAGGGCCGTCTCCACGGCTTTCACCACTACGTTCTTGCCCAGGCGGGTGAGCGCGTTGTCGGCAATGCCGCGCTCTTCCGACTCGCTCTCCACAAACTCCGCCACGGCCTTCATCATGGCCTCCTTGTGGCGGTCCTTAGAGGGTGCCGTCTGTGCCATGATGATGACCAGCATCAGCACGATGGCCAACGAGAGAAGTGTCTTCAGTAATTTCATAATTGCTACAAAGTCTTTAAATTCCGTGCAAAAGTACTAAGAATAAGTGAAACGGCCTACCTTTTTTATTAAAAAATAACGGAAAGCCTCGTTTCATTAAAAAAACGTAAAAGACTGGCCCTCATGTCCGCTTTTGGCCCGAAACGCCCTAATTTTGCAGCCCGAAACCAGGCTTAATTATTTCATTTCATACTCAGGCTTTATGGATATTAAAGAGACACTGAACCGCACCGACCGCTTTGCCGCCGGCGCGGGGTGCATGATTACCGAGGTAGACGATAGCCACGCCGTAGCGGTGATGACCGTGGGCGAGCGCCACCTCAACGGCGGCAACGTCTGTCAGGGCGGAGCGCTCTTCACCCTGGCCGACCTGGCCATTGCGGCGCTGATGAACAGCGGCGGACAGCTGACCTTCGGCGTGGCAAACAGCATGATGTTCGTGTCGAGCGCACGGCTGGGCGACACGCTCAGGGCAGAGGCCGTCTTCGTGGCCGACCACCACAAGATGCCCACCGTGGAGGTCACGGTGACCAACCAGCAGGGGCAGACCATCTGCCACGTCACCGGCATGGGCTACCGCAAGCGGGCCACCCTGCCTGCGGCAGAGTGAGCAAGGACGCGGCGCTTTTCCCTTTTTTTTGTTAAAATGTCGGCACGATGGTTTGCCGATTGTCTGAAAGTGTGTATTTTTGCAACCGTGAAGGTAAGGACAAAACGTAAGATAGCGTCATGGCTGTTATTGACGGCGTTGCTGCCAATGCTGCTGCTGTCGTCGCTACACCTGCACCCGGTGCAGCCGCCGGTCGGCGGAGATGACTGCGCAGACTGCGTAGAGCATCACTGCGCGGGACACATCAGCCAGCAGGCCCAGACGCTCCACGACTGTCTGCTCTGCCAGTTCCTGTCGCTGCCGAAGATGGTAGCCGCAGTGGCCGAGGCCGTCACCACCGATTGTTCGTGTAAGATTAGCTACGCCCAGTGCCAGCCGGCTTTCTATGCGCTGGCAGTGGGCACCATCGTCACCCGGGGGCCTCCCGCTGTCTGAGACCCATCCCGAGAGACTTAACTAATCCATACACAACTTTTTCTTTTAATACATTTCACAGAATGAAAAGACATTTTATCATTCTGCCATTGTTGGGTGTATGCCTGACGATGGCAGCCCAAGACAGCATAGTAAGCCATCAGCATAACCACTATACCGACACGGCCGACGTGTTCTTCCGCCACCTCAAGCTCAACGAGGTGAGGGTGACGGGCGTGACGGGCGACACCAAGCTGAAGTATTCTACGGCTCCCGTGAGCATCGTCAGCCCGCAGCAGCTGAGGGCCACGGCCTCGACCAACGTCATCGACGCCATTGCCCGCCAGCCGGGCATGAGCCAGCTCACCACGGGCAGCGGCATCTCGAAGCCCATCATCCGCGGGCTGGGATATAACCGCGTGGTCGTCATGAGCGAAGGCGTGCGGCAGGAGGGGCAGCAGTGGGGCGACGAGCACGGCGTCGAGGTAGACGGAGGCAGCGTGGAGAGCGTGGAGATACTGAAAGGCCCCGCGTCGCTCATGTACGGCTCCGACGCCATGGCCGGAGTGGTCATACTCCATAGCAGCCCCACACTGCCCGAGGGCGAGATGAGGGGCAGCGCGTCAGCCCAGTATCAGACCAACAACGGGCTGATGGGCTATTTGCTCAACATGGGCGGCAACCAGCGCGGATTCGTATGGGACGCCCGGTGGAGCGGAAAGCGGGCTCACGCCTATAAGAACAAGTACGACGACTATGTGCCCGGGTCGCAGTTTAAGGAGATGGCCGGACGGCTCATGCTCGGACTGCAGAAGCGGTGGGGACACTCGCGCCTGACCTGGACCGCCTACCACCAGACGCCGGGCATCATAGAGGGCGAGCGCGACGAGACCACCGGCGAACTCCTGCGCTCGTCGGACTCCCCGACGACTTACGGCAAGTCGCTGCCCTACCAGCAGGTGAAGCACTACAAGCTGGTATGGGATAACGTGCTCAACCTGCCCAACGGCTGGCTCAAGGCCATCGTGGGATACCAGCAGAACCGCCGTCAGGAGTTTGAGGAGCCCCACCATCACGAAGACCACGACCACGCCTCCGACTCCCATGATGCCCACGAAACCCACGAAACCCACGAAACCCACGATACCCACTCCACCCACGATTCCGAAGACACCCCCGCCCTCTTCCTCAAGCTCCACACCCTGACCTACGACCTGCGCTACCTGACCCACGAGTTCAGCGGCTGGAAGCTGTCGGCAGACACCCAGGGCATGTGGCAGCGGTCGCAAAACCTGGGCGAGGAAGTCCTCATCCCGGCCTATCGCCTCTTCGACATCGGCCTCTACGCCACGGCTAGCAAGCAGCTCGGGCGGTGGACGCTGAACGGAGGCCTTCGCATGGACCATCGCCATCTGAAGGGAGAGGAGCTGCTGGAGGGCGACGAGGTGCATTTCGCTGCCTTCAGCCGCAACTTCAACGGCGTGACGGGCAGCGTGGGAACGGTATGGAACATGACCGACCACCTCAACCTGCGCCTGAACGTGGCCCGGGGATTCCGCGCGCCAAACATGAGCGAGCTGGGCTCGAACGGCGCTCACGAAGGCGCACTGCGCTACGAGCGCGGAAACCAGCAGCTGAAGCCCGAATACAGCCTCCAGGCCGACCTGGGACTCGACTTCACGTCGCACCTCGTGTCGGCACAGCTGGCCCTCTTCGCCAACCGCATCGACAACTATATCTTCCTCAAAGGCGAGGGCCGGGAAATCGACGGGCACCCCCTCTACAGCTACACCCAGGGCGACGCCCGCCTGCTGGGCTTCGAGGCCGGCGTGGACTTCCATCCTGTCCACTCGCTCCACTTCGAGAATACCTTCTCCTACGTCGATGCCCGACAGCTCCACCAGTCACAGCCACTACTCCCGGAGCGTCAGCGTAGGGCCTCAACGGCCTACCTGCCCTACACACCGGCACCGCGCTGGACGTCGGAGCTGAAGTGGGAGCTGCTCCACCACCGCCATCCCACGCTGGGCTCACATTCCGACCACACCCACCAGGCCAGCGGACTCTCGGCCGACAATCTCTATCTCGCCGTCGGCATGGAGTGCTACCTGAAGCAGAGCCACGTCTTTGCCGAAGACGATACCGAGACCGCCACGCCCAGCTACACGCTGCTGAACCTCTCGGCCGGCACAGACCTGACCTGGGGCGGAAAGAAGATTGCCGAACTGTACGTCACTGCCGACAACCTGCTGAACCGGGCCTATCAGAACCACCTCAGCCGACTGAAGTATGCCGACATGAACACCGTCAGCGGCCGGCGCGGCGTTTACAACATGGGGCGCAACATTACTTTCAAGCTCGTGGTGCCCTTCAGAATCCTCTGACAGGCAACAATTATTAAGTCATTAAACGAATGTAAATTTGGCGGCCACGCTGGCAAACGGATTTTAAACGCAATACGGGAAATGTTAAATTGAAAGAAAAAGAACGGACAAATTGTCAGTTTTCCGTTTTTTGACTCTATATTTGCATCGACCGTTACGAATCGGAAAATATACATTAACATAACTTGTATTGATATGAAAAAGATTGCAAATTTCTTGACACCGGCCCTCAGCGTGGCCGCCATCGTATTCTCCGTGGCAGCGTTCAGCACCACTTGCGCCGCAACCCACAGCAAGGCATCGGCAGCTCCAGAGACGGCCTCCGTGGCCGCCATGCCCGCCGCACAGCCTGTAGACCTGACCTACGCCGCCGACAAGGCACTGCCCTCGGTGGTACATATTAAATATGTGCAGAACTCGAAGATACAGACCGTAGAGGTGCAGAGCGACCCCTTCGAGGACTTCTTCAGCGACCCCTTCGGCGGATTCTTCGGACGCGGACAGCGCGGACAGGGCGGCACGCAGAAGCGCCAGGTGCAGACCCCGAAGCGCACCGCCACGGGCAGCGGCGTGATTATCTCGACCGACGGATACATCGTGACCAACAACCACGTGGTGGACGGAGCCGACGAGCTGACTGTCACTTTGACAGACAATAAGGAATACTCCGCACGCATCATCGGTGCCGACAAGACCACCGACCTGGCCCTCATCAAGATTGACGGCAAGCAGCTGCCCGCCATCAAGATTGCCAACAGCGACGACGTGAAGGTGGGCGAGTGGGTGCTGGCCATAGGCAACCCGCTCGGACTGAACAACACCGTCACCGCCGGCATCATCTCGGCCAAGGCCCGCACGCTCGGCGCCAACGGCGTGGAGAGCTTCATTCAGACTGATGCCGCCATCAACGCCGGTAACTCGGGCGGTGCACTCGTCAACACCAACGGCGAGCTCGTAGGCATCAACGCCATGCTCTACTCGCAGACGGGCAGCTACAGCGGCTACGGCTTCGCCATCCCCACGGCGATGATGAACAAGGTGGTGAACGACCTGAAGGAGTATGGTACCGTGCAGCGCGCCATGATTGGCATCAGCGGCACTGATGTGAAGAACTACGTGGACAGCGAGAAGGACAAGGGCAACGAGGTTGACCTGGGCACCATGGAGGGCATCTACGTGGCCGAGGTGGTGGAGAACGGCGCTGCCGAGGATGCCGGCATAGAGAAGGGCGACGTCATCACCGAGGTGGACGGCCAGAAGGTGCAGAAATTTGGCGACCTCTCGGGCATCATCGCCCAGAAACGCCCCGGCGACAAGGTATCGCTGACCTACCTGCACAACAAGAAGAAGCAGACCAAGGAGGTGGTGCTGAAGAACGAGCAGGGCAACACCAAGGTGGTGAAGAACGCCGACCTGGACGTGCTCGGAGCCGACTTCCGCGAGATTACCAAGGCCCAGAAGGAGCAGCTCGAAATCAACTACGGACTGGAGGTGATGAAGGTCAGCGGAGGCAAGATGAAGGAGGCCGGAGTGCCCAAGGGATTCATCATCCAGCGTGTCAACGACGTGCCGATGAAGACCCTCGAGGACCTGCAGAACGCCGTCAAGGAGGCCTCAACGTCGAGCGACCCCGTGCTCTACATCAAGGGCGTCTATCCTACAGGCAAGGCCGGATACTTCGCCGTGGGACTGCAGAACGAGTAAGGGGCTCTTAACCACAGATCGTAATACGAATTGGCTGCGCGTATTTACTACGCGCAGCCAATTCGTTTTATTCCTATCGAAAAGGTCAGAGCTGCTGCAGCCGGGCGATATACTTGCCGAT
Source organism: uncultured Prevotellaceae bacterium (assembly GCA_946644025.1). The sequence goes on from CAMPCG010000064.1 coordinate 11,060, forward strand.
GATGTCGAACTCGAGGTTCACCACCGTTCCGGGCCTGATGTCCTGGAAGTTGGTGTGCTCCATGGTGTAGGGTATGATGGCCACCTGGAACGTGTTGTCGGTTGGTCGGCAGACGGTGAGCGACACGCCGTTGACGGTCACCGAGCCCTTGTCTACGGTGAAGTAACCGTGGCGTGCCATCTCGCGGTCGAAGGGGTACTC
>CAMPCG010000065.1 GCA_946644025.1 uncultured Prevotellaceae bacterium
GTGGTCTGGTAGATGGGCACGGCGCGGGCGTCGGTGGCGGGGTCGGCCTGTTCCTGGCCTACGTGCAGCTGGAGGGTCTCGAATCGGTAGTTCTTCTTACTCATAGTCTTGTCCTTTCCTTTTTTTATTTGTTAATGAATGAAGATTTTCTCGTCTGTCAATGTCTTAATTGACGATGCAAAGGTACGGCGTTTGGAAATATCTGCCAAATTTCTTGCGTAATTCAGAGAATATCCCTAATTTTGCGGCCGTAAAAGAATTATCCTCTAATTTGGGCTTTCCGGAGCCTCCCTTTCAGAATAAAACTCTGAGCTATGGCAGACGTGCTTGATGAAATAGACTTGCAGATACTGAAAACGCTGCAAAAAAACGCGAAACTGACCACCAAGGAACTGGCCGAGGCGGTGCATCTGACGCCCACGCCGGTGTTTGAGCGACAGAAGCGGCTCGAGCGCCAGGGCTACATCAGGAAGTATGTGGCGGTGCTCGACCCCGAGAAGCTGGGACTGGGCCTGCAGGTGTACTGCAAGGTGAAGCTCAAGCAGATTAACCGCGAGATAGCCGAGGCCTTCGCACGCCGCATCATGCGCATATCTGAGGTCACGGAGTGCTACAACACCTCGGGCGCCTACGACTATCTGTTAAAGGTACGCGCACGCGACATGAAGCAATATCAGGAGTTCATACTCACCAAACTGGGCGAGATAGACTCGGTGGCCTCCATAGAGAGCACCTTCGTGATGAGCGAGGTGAAGCAAAACGCTGGTATTCCACTCAATTAATTATTACCCATTCCTACCAATGAAAAAACTAATTCTGACGGTAGTAGCCGCCATGATGGCTACAATGACAATTAACGCACAAGACGAGTGGCGGAACGAAATCTCCGTCGCCTACGGTGCAGGTAGTAACACGGACATTGTCTCCTCCATCGGCGTGGGCATGTTCACCGGCAAGCAGACCAGCTACTGGGGCCCCATCAGTGTGGAGTATTTCCGCCACTTCAGCTCGGGCCTGGGCATTGGCGGCGTCGCTGTCATCGGCGGATGTAAGTGGTCGGACCACGACGATGCCAAGACCACCTACTTCACCTTCATGCCTGCCGTGAAGTACAACTGGCTTGTCAAGCGCCACTTCGGCATGTATTCTAAGGCTGCCGTGGGTGTTACCATTGCCAAGGACTCTGGCGTGCATAAAAGCGATAGCCGCGCGGAGTTCAACTGGCAGGCCTCGCTCGTGGGCCTGGAGTTCGGCGGTGCCCTCCGCGGTTTCGTCGAGCTTGGCACGGGTGAGCAGGGCATCGCTGTGGGCGGTCTGAGGTACAAGTTTTAGTCCGGGGGCCTGCCCGTGTGGAGTAGTTCGCTTTTAGGGCTCCGATAGCTTGAGCCCTCTAAACAGTTTGAGCCGTCCAAACCCTGAGTTTGGACGGCTCAAACTGTTTCGTGCAGCCGGGCGGCTGTTCATTCCGCCAGCGGGCCGATGACTTTCATGGCCGCCTCGTGTTTCGCCACCTGCCGTTGGTGGTTGCCTTTGCGGCCGCGCATCAGGTTGTGGGTCAGGTCGTTGTACTTCACCCTGATGGCCGTCTCGTTGCCCGAGGCGGCGATGCGCCCCACGTATTCGTCGTAGCTCATCGCGCCCTTGTCGTGGGTGAGCAGCCTGAGCACCTCGACGATGGACTCGTCCAAGCCCATGGCCCGCAGGTCGTCGAGCGTCAGGGTGGTGTCCTCTACCACGTCGTGCAGGAATCCCGCAATCATCTCCTCACGGTTCCTGCCTGCCAGCCCTACGGTGAGGGGGTGCAGGATGACGGGATTGCCGTCCAGGTCCTTCTGGCCCCGGTGGGCGTTGAGCGCCAGTTGCAGCGCGTCGTCTATGGTTATCATCTTGGGTGTTGGGTGTTAGGTGTTGGTTGGCTTCACGGTGTATGTCTTGCCCGGCGTGGTGTCCAGGTCGTACTCGTAGACCTCTGGCACCTGGGGCTTGATGATGTCGGCCTGCGGGTCGGGCTTGGCGCTGAGTGGCTGGCGTATGTCGGCCGGCGCCATGAGGCTGTTGGGACAGTCGCCCGAAGCCTTGCGTAGCCCCTTGCCCTTGAGTGGCTGGTAGGAGCGCAGGCGCAGGGTGCCGCCGATGGTCGAGCGGATGACGGCCTTGGTGAGCCGCCCCTCGTCCCAGGCCACGTCGGCGATGAAGCCACCGCGCGAGCGCAAACCCTTGACCTCGCCCTGCTGCCAGTCGGAGGGCAGGGCGGGCACCAGGTGGAGCGCGCCGTCGTGGCTCTGCAGGAGCATCTCGCAGATGCCCGCCGCGACACCGAAGTTGCCGTCAATCTGGAACGGCGGATGGGCGTCGAACAGGTTGGGATAGGTGCGTCCGGAGGGATATTCGCGTGCCTGAGCGTCGCTGGGCAGCAGGTGGAGCATGTTCTTGATAATCTGGAAGGCGTGGTCGCCGTCGAGCATACGGGCCCAGAAGTTGGTCTTCCAGCCCAGGCTCCAGCCCGTGGCCATGTCGCCGCGCTGGTGCAGCGTGTTGGCACAGGCGGCGAAGAGCTCGGGATGGCGGAAGGGCGAAATCTGGTTCGACGGGTAGAGTCCGTAGAGGTGGGAGATGTGGCGGTGCTCGTCCTTAGGGTCGTCGGCGTCGATGAGCCACTCCTGCAGCTGGCCGTAGCGTCCTGTCTGCATGGGCGGCAGCTTCTGGAGTGATGAGTGATAAGCGTTGAGTGATGAGTCGTCCTTGCCCAGCACCTTGCCGGCCTGTAGCGTCTGCGAGAGCACGTCGAAGGCAATCTGGTTGTCCATCGTCGACCCGGCGCAGACGTTCGTGCCCTTGCCGCGCGGGCCGTGCTCGGGCGACACCGTGGGCACGGTCATCAGCCATCCGGCGGCCCCCTTCACCTCGCCGTCGGCAGGATACTCCTGCATGTAGTCGAGCAGGAAGTCGGCGGCTCCCTTCATCACGGGGTAGTACTTAGCCAGGAACTGCCTGTCGCCGGTGTAGAGGTAGTGCTGCCAGATGTGGGTGGTCAGCCAGGCGCCGCCCGTGGGGAACATTCCCCAGGGTGTGCCGTCTACGGGGCCTGCTATGCGCCACAGGTCGGTGTTGTGGTGGGCCACCCAGCCGCCGCAGCCATACATCACCCTGGCGGTCTCGGCGCCCGTCTCGCTCAGGTCACGAATCATGGAGAACAGCGGCTGCTGCGTCTCGGCGAGATTGCCCACCAGGGCGGGCCAGTAGTTCATCTCGGCGTTGATGTTGATGGTGTACTTCGAGTCCCAGGGGGCGTTCATCTTGTCGTTCCACACGCCCTGGAGGTTGGCAGGCTGGCCGCCGGGCTGGCTCGACGCGATGAGCAGGTAGCGGCCGTACTGCATCATCAGGGACACCATGTCGAGGTCGGTGGGAGCATCGGCAAAGGCCGTAAGGCGCTGGTCAGTGGGCAGGGCTGAGGCCTCGTTCTTCGGCAACACCAGCGACACACGGTCGTACTGCTCTTTATATTTTTTTACATGGTCGGCCAGCAGTTGCTTGTAGGGTTTTCCCTTGACGGCCGAAAGCGTCTGGTTGTTCTTCTTCACCGGACTGCCGCTGACATCCTTGTAGTTAACGAAGTTGGTGGCGGCGGCGATAAAAAGTGTTGCAGTGGTGGCGTTGGCCACTTTTATCTTGTCAACGCCACGCTCTACCTTGCCGTCGGCCTCCACCAGGATGCGGCACTCAGCTGTCAGACCAGCCTTGATGCCTTCCTGCTCCACACCGTCGACAACGGCGGCCAGTTCGTTGACTTTCCCGTTGATTCCCTCATGCTCCGAGACGGTGAAGACTTTCGACTGCAGCTGGGTCGTAAAGTTAATGTCGAACGACAGTGCGCCCTTCTTGCCAGCCTTCAGCTGTACGACAATCACATTATCGGCCAATGAGGCGAAGACCGTACGCTCGTATTTCACGCCCTTATATATATAAGATGTGGTGGCGGTGGCATCGCCCAGGTTCAGCGTCCGGCGGTATTTGTCCACGTCCGTGTGGCCCAGCTTCAGCTTCAGGCTGCCCAGCGGCAGGAAGCGCATGCCGTGAGGGCCCTTGACGAAGTGCTGGTCCAGCAGCTTCGCGGCCTCGCCCTCCTTGCCCTGGAAGATGAGGCGGCGCACCTCGGGCAGGTAGCGCTCAGACTCGGTGCTGTTGTTCGAGTGGGGGCTGCCGCTCCAGAAGGTCTCTTCGTTGAGCTGTATCTCCTCCACGTCGGTGCCGCCATAGACCATGGCGCCCAGGTGGCTGTTGCCGATGGGCAGTGCCTCGAGCCAGTGGCTGGCAGGGCGTTCGTACCACAGGACGTGCTGCTGTGCCGGGGCTGACTGCCAGAGCATGGCGGCCAGCACGACCAGGAGCACGCCTTTCGCTGTTGTCGGGATTGTCTTCATGATTGTATCGGGTTTTAGACTTTGACGATGCAAAGATAATGTTTTTTGCTGAATTACTATGCTGTTCGTTCCACTTTTACACTTTTTAGCTTACCGCGGTGGCTGGCCGGCGGCCTGGCGGGGCTCGCGTTCAGGCGTTCAAAAGCAGCTGCCGGCGACACCCCCTTGAGAGATGTCGCCGGCAGCGTCTGTGGGAAGGATTAGCGGACGACGAGCTTACCGTTTCTGATGAAGAGGCCCTTGCCCGGCTGGCGGCCTGACAACGGGCGGCCCTGGAGGTCGTAACACTTGGCGTCGGCCGTCGTGCTGTCGGCCTGCAGATGGTCAATTCCTACGACCACGCCCTGATAGCCTATGGCGGCCTGGCCCACGACGAGGTCGGCCCAGGGCGCGTCGGCGGTGTAGAAGGTTATCTGGTAGGTGCCGGTCTCGGTAATGTCGAAGTTGAATCGGCCCAGCGTGGCGCCGGTGAAGGAGTTGGAGGCATCGTTGCCGATGTTCACCGTGGGCGTGACGGTCTCCTCATAGACGACCGTGCCGTCGGTCTTCTCGATGGCGATGGTCACGGGCGAGAAGGTCTCGATGTTCCAGTTGGCCAGTCGGTGGAGCAGCTGGTAGTTGCCCTCGTGGAGCGTCAGCTTCACCGATGTCTCGGGGGCGGCAAAGCGGGCATAGCCCTTGCCGGGCTGGCCGTCGACGTTGCGCGCGTAGAGTCCCCACTCGAAGACGTCGTGCTGCTCGCCGGTGAAGTGGAACACGCGGCAGCCCGACGAGTAGCCGGCGCTGTAGCCGATGCGCTGCTCCTTGCCGTCGCTGGTGGTCCATCCCTCGGGCACACTGCCCTCGGTGTCGAACAGCTTGGAGAAGACGTAGTTACCCGTCTGCTCGACGACGCTCACCGTGCGCACGGCCTCGGTGGAGCGGTTGTCGTCGTCGGTGACCACGACGCGCAGCTTGTGGGTGCCGCGGCCGAGGGGCTGAAGGTCGAAGGCGACGCTCTCAAGGTCGGTGGTACGCTCGTCTAAGAGCGTTGTGCCGTTGTAGAGTGCCACGCGTGTCACCTTGCCGTCGGGGTCGCTGCAGGTGGCCTCGATGTGGATGGGGTCTGACTGTGCTGTTCCGCCGAGCGCCACGAAGGTGAGGTTGCTGGCGGGCGAGGTAATCTTCACCGACGGGTCTTTCAAGTCGAGGGAGTATCGCTTGCAGAAGTTCCATATCTCCTTGCCCGTGTACACCTGCGGCTCCTTGCATATCCAGTGGCCTTTGTCCTTAAGCTCCAGGAGCCTCACCTCCACGCCGTTGTCGCCCGGTCCCCAGATGTGGAGCTTGGCCCCGCCGAAGCCGTTGTAGCTGTTGATGACCCTGTCTTGCTTCGGACAGTTGTTGTGCTGAATCCAGGGGTTGAGGGCAGGCTGCACGCCGCCGAAGTTGTCGGCCGTTCCCTGAATGTGGAGCAGGGGGATGGGTCGCAGGCCGGCCTTTGGCGTCACCACCGACGGACCGCTGCACGAGACGAAGGCGGCAATCTGGTCGCTCATCTTGTTGATGGCGTTGTAGGTCAGCATACCGCCCATGGAGAAGCCGCCCAGGTAGACACGGTTACGGTCTATCTTGTGCTGCGTGGCCATCTTGTCGATGATGGCCTTGATGAAGTTGATGTCGCGGTCGCCGCCGATGTCCCACGCCCGGTCGATGCCGTTGGGGAAGACGCAGACGAACTTGGCGGTGTCGCAGACGGCCTCCATGCTCACGTTGTCGTTCTTGAACTCGCTGTTCTGCATCCAGCCGGCATCTTGGTTGTAGCCATGGCAGAAGATGAGCAGCGGACGGTTCTCGCCCAGGTTCTTCGGCACGATGACGTTGTAGCTGCGCGACATGCCGCCTACGGTGATGTTGTCTGCCCCGGCGGGCAGCAGTCCTGCCAGGAGCAGGAGAATGGTAAAGAGCTTTTTCATAGTTGTATGGGTTGATTAAGAAGTCTTGCGTTGTCGGCCATGATGGTGATGACGGCCGAGATGTCGGCCACGTCTACGGCGCCGTCGCCGTTCACGTCGGCGGAGGTACCCGACGCTGACGCGTCGGGAATGGTGGCAGCTGACGCGCCGGGAGTGGTGGCGCCGGGAGCGGTGGTTCCGGCCATGACGTCGATGATGGCTGAGATGTCGGCCACGTCGACCACGCCGTCGCCGTTCACGTCGCCTTTCACCTTCTGCACCTCGCGCGAATAGTCGCTGTTGTTCGTCAGGTACATGTCTTCCACGCGGATGGTCTTGCTGCCCGTTCCCCAGAAGGAGACGATGTGTATGTTCTTCGTGTCGAGCGGCTGTCCCTTCTTGCCGTTGTCGCTGGTGTACTTGGCCGTCTGCAGGTTGAGCACGATTTGCCGCTTCGAGCCGAAGTCGGGCGTGCTGCAGCAGGGAGTCCAGATACTGTTCTCGGTGAAGATGTTCAGGTGGGAGTCGCTGCTGGTGGCGGCGAGCTTCACGACGAGGTACTTATAGGCCGACATGTCGGCTCCGTCGACGTATTGCCACCCCATCTGTCCCCACTGTCCGGGCTTGAAGGTGCGTGTGCTCTCGGTGTAGGTGCCGTTGGCGAAGAAGTCGGTCTTGATATACTGCGCGCCGAAGGGGAAGAAGGTGGAGCGCACGGTGAATTTGTCGGTGAGCTCGTTGCCCATGGGGTCGGTGTAGTAGACGCGCACGGTGGCCGTTCCCTCTGCCAGTCCGAAGATGCGGCCGTTGCGTATCTCGATGATGCCGCCCCCGCTGGTCTCGTAGCGTGCCTGCGAAGCGACGTTCTCGGTGTGTCCGTCGCGGAAGGTGGCGGTCACGTCGAGCTGTCCGCTGTTGCCCACCATCACCTCGGCGGCGATGTCCGTGAGCGACAGCTTCTCGGCGGTGAGCATATCCTCGCTGAAGCCGGCAAAGTCGGCGGGGTAGTAGTCCGACTCGTCGTAGCTGTCTTCGGTCGAGAACCAGTCGAAGTCGGCGTAGCCCGTCGCTGGGGCCGATGCGTCTTCCGTGTCGTTATAGCAGAACAGTCCGAAGCGTGCGCCCACGAAGACGGTGAGATTGAAGCCCAGCTTGGTGTTCTCTCCCAGTCGGGTGAACGTCTTGTTGTCGAAAGAGTAGGAGAAGCCCACGAGGCTGGAGCTGTAGCTGACGGTGGCCCTGAGATAGACCACCGAGTCGGCGTCGATGTCCATGGTCTGCTCCTTCGGCGTGAAGCTGGCGTCGGTACGCAGGGTGTCCTGTCGCCAGACGAGCTGCCGCTGTCCGTCCTTCATCTGCACGGCGATGAAGGCGTAGGGGTCCTGGAACACGCACAGTCCGGCGCGGTCGCCCTCCTTCAGGCGGCTGACGTCGAGGCAGACGGTGCCCTTGATGGGTGTTGACTGCTTGCTGTGAATGACGGGGATGCGCTGTGTGAGCATGTTGCGGGCCTGTGTGAGCCGGTTGGCGGGCAGTGCTTTCAGCCGCAGCCATCCCGGACGCTCGAAGAGGCTCCAGCCGCTGTTGTCGGGGTTGTGGTTCCACTCCCACTGCATGGCCATGGGGTAGCTGCGGAAGTTGTCGTTGGTGGGCAGCGGACGGACGGGTGAGGGCTGGCTGACCGTCGGCTTCGCGTGCTGCGTGACGGGCACGCCGCTGTTTCCCACCACGGGCCAGTCGTCGACCCATTTCACGGGCTGCAGGTTGGGCATACGGCCCAGCGCGCCCTTGTCCTCCTGGAGTATGGTCCACCACTCGCCGTCCTGGGCCGAGGTGTCGGCGCCCATGCGGATGAGTGCGCCCTGGTGCACGGTGTTGGGCTTGCCGTTGATGGTTTTCTCGACGAGCATCTTCTCCTCGTAAGGGCCGAAGATGTCCTTCGAGCGGAACACGGCCTGGCCCGAGGGCCATCCGCCGTAGGTGGCGTAGATGTAGTAGTAGTCGCCAATCTTGTAGAGGTGGCTGCCCTCGAGCCCTTCGCGGTCGCTGACTACGCGCTTCTCCTGCTTGAAGTTGAAGTTCTCGTCGAGCTCGCACATCTGTATGTTGCCTATGCCGCAGGCCACGTAGACCTTTCCGCCGTCGAAGAGCATTCCCGGGTCGTAGTAGCTGCGCGCGAGTTTCTTCATCTCCCACTTGCCCTCGGGGTCGTTGGCGGTGAGCAGGAATCCCCCGGCGTCGTTGCCGTTGATGAGGATGTAGAACGTCCCGTCGTGGTACTTCATGGAGCAGGCCCACATGCCGGCGGCGTAGGCGTTCTGCCCGTTGAGCAGCGAGTAGCGGTCTGAGGCCGAGAGCTGCGTGAGGGGCTGTGCGCAGTACTGCCAGTTCACCAGATCGCTCGACTTCAGGATGGTGGCTCCGGGGAAGTGGTGCATGGTGGTGGAGACCATGTAGTAGGTGCCGTCAGCGTAGACGACGTCGGGGTCGGGGAAGTCGGCAAAGACGACGGGGTTCTGGTAGTTGCCGTTGCCCAGGTCGCTGGCTGAGACGTTCTTGAAGTCGGCGTGGGGCCAGTCTACCTTGTAGTATTCGGCATACCAGTCGAAGCATGCCTTTGCGCAGGCCTCAGGATTGCCGTTGAAGGCCGGTGTGACGGTGCCGTCGGCCATGAGCTTGTCCAGGTCGAGGAAGTCGTGGGGATGAGTCAGGGTCATGGAGATATTGCCGAAATAGTCGAGCACACCCTCCTTGAAGGCCTTGCCCCATTTCGACGTGCTGGCCGTAGCCCAGGTGCCCAGATTCTTGTATACAGGCTGTCCTTGCTCGTTGTAGTGGTCAAATTCCCTGGGTTCCTTCTCGGGGCTCCAGTCCACCTCGCTGATGAAGACGGGGTTGGTGTCGACCACGGGAACGGCATTGTGGAAATGGTTGCGCTTGTTCACAACGCCGGGATTATCGTCGCTGCTATTATACCATCCGGGATAGTCGTGAACGGCATAGCCGATGTTGTAGCCCTCAATGGGCCACGAGGCATAGCTGGTGTAATTGGACTGGTAGCCCGTGCCGGGCACCCAGATGATGCCTGTAAAGCCGTTGGCGCGAATCTTGTCGACGATCGGCTGGAAATAGTCGTGCAAGGCCTTAGCGTCGTCCTGGTTGTTGGCGTTGCGCAGGGCGACGGGCTCGTTGGCCAGCTCGATGCTGATTTGTCCGGCATATTTCCTGATGTTTGCGTTCTGGCTGACGATGTCCCAGACGGTCATGAGGTACTGCTGGTAGTAGTCGCCCACCTTCAGGTCGTGGGGGCAGACACCCGGCGGACGCACTACGACGTACATGCCGTGGTTCATGGCCTTCTGCATCAGGGGGAAGTAGAGTGACGAGAGGAAAGTCTTCAGACGGTTGGGGTTGAACTTCTTGATGTCGGCCTCGCCCGATGCGTCGGCGGCCTGGCCGTTGGAGCCCTCGTAGACGTAGGAGTCGCTGGGGTCGTTGGTCCATGCGGGGTCCAGGTGCAGGCGGAAGACGTTGCACTTCGCCTCCTCCAGCCCCGTGAAGAGCTTTTCAAAGTAAGCCAGGCACTTCGAGGCCCCGGCGGCGTCGTAGTTGGCGCGGTTGTTGGCGTCCCAGGGCGAGCCCCACCGCCAGCCGTTGAAGTACATGTTGGGCGTGTCCATCACACCGTGGAGCACCACGTGGTTGCCGTGTGTGTCAGCCAGCCAGCGGCCCTCTACGTGGAGCGTGGGCAGCGGTTTCACACCCTGGGCAAAGGCTGTGGCCAGCGCCAGCGCCAGGGCGGCGAGAAGCATTGTCGGTCTCTTCTTCATCACGATAGAATAGTTCATTATCTTTTGTTCAAGTTTTACATTCGCTCAATTAGCATAGAGTTGTGGAGTAAATCCGTGCAAAGGTACGGCTTTCCGTCCAGCCGTTGTTTCCTTTTCGTCTCAATGTTTTTGTCGATTGTTTTCTTGTTTGCCCGAATTTTCGTACCTTTGCACGAAAAACCGAACTATGGAGCTGAATCTTCCCCCTTTCGACATTCGTCTGCGCGAGGTCGGCGGCCGGCGTCAGGTGCTCGACGTGCTGCGCCGCCGCTATGTGGCCCTTACCCCCGAGGAGTGGGTGCGCCAGCATTTCGTCCATTTCCTTATCGGCCAGAAGGGCTACCCCAAGGGACTCCTGGCCAACGAGGTGGAGCTGCGCGTGGGGGAGAAGCGGCTGCGCTGCGACACATTATTATATAATAGGGCCATGCAGCCACAGATGATTGTGGAGTACAAGGCTCCCGACATCGGCATCACCCAGCGCGTCTTCGACCAGATTTCGGCCTACAACCTCCTGCTCCATGTAGACTACCTCGTGGTCTCCAACGGGCGCCAGCATTATTGCTGCCGGATGGACTACGAGCGTCACGGCTACACTTTCCTGAGCGAGATACCCGACTACGCAGAGATTGCCTCTGCTCAGATGATGGGAGAGAGCCGTTGAAAAGTCGCCTATGACCGTATTTTAAAAGCAGAGAGGGTAGGGGTAATCTATAAACGTCGTCGACGTTTGTACAAACGCCGTCGGCGTTTATACAAACGTTGTCGGCGTTTGTACAAACGCTGTCGGCGTTTATAAAAACTCCGACGTGTGAAAATGGGGAGCGTTTTCGGCTATGCGGTAAGAAAAAAGAGCCTTTTCTTTTTTTTCTCAATAATATTGTGTACTTTTGCACCCGTAAATATTTCTTGAGTCTACTTTAAAAAGTACGAACATGAGCATACAACGTAAAAAACAATGCGC
>CAMPCG010000066.1 GCA_946644025.1 uncultured Prevotellaceae bacterium
GCGGTTTCGACCACGAGACGGGTACCATCATCAAGCAGAAGCTGAACCGCTTCTCCACGCGTGTGGCCCTGGACTACAACGTCTCGCAGCGCATCCGCGTCAGCACCAACTTCGCCCTGACCTACACCAAGAACGACCGCAACTACCACGGACTGCTCGGCATCGCCCAGAAGAAGATGCCCAACATGAGCATCTACCAGCAGGACCCCCTCACGGGCGAGGACACCGACACCTATTATAATATGCTGCAGACGGCATCCAGCGTCTTCGACAAAGACCAGAAGACGATGAAATACGTCAACCCCGTGGCATCGGCTAACCTGGCCAAGAACCAGCAGCGCACCTACGACGTGTCGCCCGAGCTGGTCATCAACTACCAGCTGTGGGGAACCGACGAGGACCACTGGCAGCTGAACTGGCGAGGCTCTGTCTACATGAACATCTTCAACAAGTACGAGGACCAGTTCCTGCCCCAGGAGCTCACCACCACGCACTACACCGACGAGAACGTCAACCGCAGCTACAGCGGCGCCTCGAAGAGCGTGTCGTTCAACACCAAGCAGACGCTGACACTCATTCCCGCCTTCCGCAACAAGGACCACTCGGCCATGCTCATGGGACGCTTCGAGCTGACCAGCGGCTCGTCGACCAACCAGGGCGACACCGGCTACAACCTCGCATCAGGCGGCATCATGAGCCCCGAGGCCGGCGGTAAGATCAAGAGCTTCGGCTCGGGCTTCGGCGAGTGGCGCTCGATGTACTACACCCTCTCGGGACACTACGCCTACAAGGGCCGCTACATGCTCGACGCCACGCTGCGCGCCGACGGCACCACGAAGTTCGGCCCCGACAACCGCTGGGGATTCTTCCCCTCGGTGTCACTGCGCTGGAACATCGTCGACGAGCCTTGGATGGAGAAGACCCACTCCTGGCTCTCCATGCTCTCGCTGCGTCCCAGCTGGGGCCGCGTGGGTAACCAGCCCGGCGGCAACTACCTCTACGCCTCGAAGTACGGCACCGCCCCCACCTACATCGACATGAACGGCATGTACCCCATCAACATCCGCCTGAACAACCTGAAGTGGCAGATCAACTCCAGCTACAACCTCGGTATCGACCTGGGCTTCTGGAACGACAAGCTGACGATGGTCATCGAGGGCTACCACTCCACCGTGACCAACATGCTGATGAACAACTACCGCATCCCCTCGAACTCAGGCTTCTCGACCATCGCCGTGCGCAACACGGGTAAGATGCGCAACATCGGTTGGGAGTTCCACATCAACACCAACCAGCTCGTCAAGGCCGGCAAGTTCGTCATGGACATGAACGTCAACTTCGGTAACAACAAGAACGAGCTCATCGAGATGGAGCAGTACCTGCTCGACCAGCTCGGCACGCCGACCTTCGACTATAAGAACGCCTCATACCTGCGACGCGTACAGGTGCACAACCCCCTGGGCGCCATCTACGGCTTCCACTACAAGGGCGTCTACGACGTGAACTACAGCACCTTCGCCTCGCTCTCGCGCGACGAGCAGCGCGGTCTGCTCGACGGCACGCTGCCCCAGGAGTTCTACGACAAGCGCGACTGGACCAAGCGCCCCATGACCGCTCCCGTGGCCCTGAACGAGAAGGGCGAGATTGTCTACGACGGCACGGGTGCACCCATGCGCATGATGTACAACTACACCAACGACGCCACGGGCCGCAACTACCGCTTCCAGGGTGGCGACGCCATCTACGAGGACATCAACAACGACGGTCAGATCAATGCCCTCGACATTGTCTACCTCGGCTCGTCGCTGCCTAAGCTCACCGGTGGTTTCGGCTTCACCTTCACCTACGGCGACTGGCGCCTGAACACGCAGTTCACCTACCGCTACGGCAACAAGATCCTCAACATGAAGCGCCTGGAGCTCGAAGCCATGACCGGCAACGACAACCAGTCGCAGGCCGTCAACTACCGCTGGCGCAAGGAGGGCGACGACACCACCATTCCGCGTGCCATGTTCGGTGCCGAGGCCAGCTACAACACGCTGGTCAGCGACCGCTTCGTCGAGGATGGCTCTTACCTCCGCATGGGCTACGCCCAGCTGACGTACACTATCAAGAAGAAGTACCTGACGTGGATCGGCCTGAACCGCATCAACCTCTACGCCAGTGTCAACAACCCGTTTGTCATTACGAAGTACTCTGGCGTCGACCCCGACATCTCGCAGGCCGGCTACGCCCCTGCCGTCGACAACTCGCAGACGCCGCGCCCCCGTTCCTACACGCTGGGTGTCACCATTGACTTCTAAAGGACCCACCCCCAGCCCCTCCCCAAGGGAGGGGAGGTGTGGTCAGACTTGCAAACAGAATAAACAAAGAAAAGATATGAACACATTACAATTGAAGAACAAGATAAAGAAGGCACTGCCGCGGCTCTGTGCTGTCTTAGCTCCCCTGGGTGGAGTGGGGTTGACCTCCTGCTCCGACTTCCTTGAGGTGGAGTCGCGCGACGAGATCCTGCTGGAGAACTTCTGGAACGAGAAGGCCGACGTCGAGGGCATCCTCGCCGGCTGCTACTCGCGCCTGCAGGACGAGAACACCGTCAAGCGCATGATGATCTGGGGCGAGGTGCGCAGCGAGAACATCGTCGCCGGCAACCTCGGCAACGAGGACGGCAACCTTGAGAACGTCCTCAAGGAGAACATCAACGCCATGAACGCCTACACGTCGTGGGTTGACTTCTACGACGTCATCAACCGCTGCAACACGCTCATCGAGTATGCCCCCGGCGTGGCCGCCAAGGACCCGTCGTACACGCAGAGCGAGCTGCAGGGACACATCGCCGAGGTGCGTGCACTGCGCGCACTGTGCTACTTCTACCTCATCCGCACGTTCTACAACGTGCCTTACTCCACCGAGGCCTACATCCACGACAACCAGAAGATGGACCTCGACGCAATGCCCTTCTACCAGGTGCTCGACAGCCTCATCACCGACCTGCGCGACATCAGCGACCGCCGGCTGGCCGTGGAGTACTATCCTGAGACGACGCCCCAGTACCAGACGGGACGCATCACCCTGGATGCCGTCAACGCCATGCTCTGCGAGATGTACCTCTGGAAGCAGGACTACGACAACTGCATCGCCTTCGCCGACAAGGTCATCGCCTCGAAGCAGCGCCGTGCCGAGGAGAAGCGCCAGCGCAGCAGCTCCAGCAGCTACAGCGTGAACACCACGCAGACGCGCTACAACGGCTTCCCACTGACCGACGGCTCGCTGTCGGCCACCTTCGGCAGCAACTACTACGATGCCGCCTACAACAGCATCTTCGTCAGTGGCAACGACGACGAGACCATCTTCGAGCTCATCTACGACAACAACGCTGTCGCCAAGGGCATGATTCGCAACGATGCCGTCTCGCTGTTCTACGGCTGCGGGCAGGTCAACGGCCTGCTGGCACCCTCCAGCTACGTGGCCGACGACGTCTCCAGCGAGCAGTACCAGGTCTACGACGCCAAGAACAAGAAGCTCGACGCCCGCGCCTACATCAACTGCATGACCGGCGGATCGCCGCTCATCTGCAAGATGGCGATGGACCAGGCCTACATGAACGCCCAGACGCCCTCCAACCCCAGCTCCATGTACTTCATCTCCGGCAGCTGGAACAAGGACGGCACCTGGAACATGCGCGGCACGAACACCAGCAACTGGGTCATCTACCGACTCTCCGACATCATGCTGCTCAAGGCCGAGGCCCTTGCACAGAAGATGGCCGACGGCTCTGACCCCGATGTCCTCGAGGCCAACAGCGCGCTGGCCGACCAGGCATTCCTCCTGGTCAACGCCGTCAACAAGCGTGCACTGGCCCAGGCCACCAGCGAGCTGACCGACACCCTCGTGCGAACCGACTACCGCTCGAAGACGCAGATGGAGACACTCGTGCTTAAGGAGCGCCACCGCGAGCTCATGTTCGAGGGCAAGCGCTGGTACGACCTCGTGCGCCACTCCCTGCGCAAGGGCGACGCCAGCGACCTCACCAGTGCCGTGCTGAAGAAGGTGAGCACCAACCAGGGCTTCATACAGAACTTCCTCAGCAACAAGCAGACGTTCCCTTACCAGCTCTTCTGGCCCTACGGCTACGACGAGGAGTACAACGTGAACGTCAATCTGCAGAAGACCCACAACCCCGCCTTCGGCAGCGGTAAGAACAGTAACATTGACACTAACAACTAATAGCCACAGATGAATATGAAGAACCTAAGAGAAAACATATTGACACTGATGGTCGCCACGGCCCTGGTAGCCCCCACGCTCACCAGCTGCACCGACGAGCCCGACGGCGACAACTTCTTCACCTTCACTGGCGAGATGGCAAGCGACTATCTGCGCAACCGCCCGGAGTACAGTGACTTCACAGAGATTGTCAGCCGTGCCAACCAGCAGGGCAACCTCATGGACATGCTCTCCAGCTACGGCCACTACACGTGCTTCGTGCCCTCGAACGAGGCGGTGCAGATCTACCTGCGCGACCTGGGCCTGACATCAATCAGCCAGCTCACCGATGCCGACTGCGACACCATTGCCCGCACGCACATCGTGAACAACATGTACTCGACCATCGACATGAACACCAACTCGCTGGCAACGGCCAACCTCAACGGCCGCTACATCGGTACGGCCGACACGCTCGATGCACAGGGACGCTCGGTCATCATCCTCGAAGGCCTGGCACGCATCAACTTCGACCTGAAGGACGACACCGTCGAGAACGGCATCATGCAACCCATCGACCGCGTCATCGAGAAGTCGAACAGCTCTATTGCCGACCTGCTGCGCAACGACGACCGTGTGAGCCTCTTCTTCCAGGCACTGCGTGCCACGGGACTTGAGGAAGAGCTCACGTCGATGGTGAAGGACGAGACCTACGACCCGCAGGCCTATCCCAAGTACTACTACACCAGCGACTTCTGGAAAGAGGTGGCCTGGGTGCCCGACACGAAGAAGTACGGCTACACCGTCTTCGTCGAGCCCGACACCGTCTATCAGCGCAAGTTCCGCGAGCTGGGCATCAGCACCGACGGCACCCCCGAGGGCAACCTGCGCGCCATGTACCAGCTGGCCTGCCACTACTACGACCATCCCAACGTCTACGGCGCCGACGTCGACAAGCCCGGACACTCGTTCGAGAACCTCACCGACTCGGTGAACCCCCTGAAGCGCTTCGTCCAGTACCACATCCTGAACCGCAAGGCCTCGAACATCGACGACCTCACGCCGCTCATCCACAAGCGCATGAACGAGGCCTTCGGCATCGAGACCACCCTGGCCAACCCCGTCGACTGGTACCACACGCTGCTGCCCCACACCATGATCAAGATAGAGCAGCTCACCATGGTACAGTACCTGGGCCGCGGCACCCGCTACGAGCGCTACGTCAACCGCCGCTACGACGACCAGTTCCAGTTTGAGGGCGCCCTCATCGACAAGAAGGTTGAGAGCGGCTACGTCCACGACGGACTCAACGGCCACTTCTTCTATGTCGACGACATCGTGGCCTTCAGCGACGACGTGAAGAACAAGGTGCAGAACATGCGCATACGCATGGACTTCTCAACAGTCTTCCCCGAGGTGATGACCAACGACATGCGACTCAAGGGCAACTACGACCAGGACGACGACTCAGGCACCCCCGACGAGGCTGCCGTGCCCAAGAACGGCCGCAACTTCTACTTCCCCGAGGGCTACCTCGACGGCGTCTCCTTCAGCAACTGCCACCTCGTGCTGCGCCGCCCCCACCAGAACTTCTGGTCGTGGCAGGGCGACGAGTGGAACATCTTCGGCGAGTACGACTTCACCTTCCGCCTGCCGCCCGTGCCCTACAGCGGCGACTGGCAGATCCGACTGGGCTTCTGCGGCCTGAAGACCCGCGGTGTGGCTCAGATCTACTTTGACGGCATACCGCAGGGCATACCCCTCGACATGACGCAGTATCTCAACGAAGAGGCTTTCATCGGCTCGCGATTCGTCAACGACGAGACGGCTGCCGACTACGACAAGATGACCGACGAGGAGAAGGCCAAGGAGCAGAAGGTGCTCAAGAACCTCGGTGCCTACCGCGCCGGACGCAGCATCTACCACACCAACGGCTCAACGAAGTATTTCTTCATCGGCAACTACCGCACCTTCCGCCGCGTGCTCTGCCAGGTCCACATCGACGCCAACAAGGACCACTACCTGCGTTTCCGCGTCGCCTCTGACAGCAAGCAGGGTAACGACAACGAGTTCATGCTCGACTACCTGGAGCTCGTGCCCAAGAGCGTCTATGGCGTGGGTGGCGACGGCGAGATGGAGGACGACCTCTAACCTGCGCTTCGCTAATAATAATAATGTATAAAGAAAGATCAACAGCTATGATTCCGAAATATAAACTAAAGGAGATTGCAGGTCTATTCTACTTACTCCTCATCTCCACAACTCCACAACTCCTGGTAAGTTGCACCGACACCTGGGACGACCACTACGACGCACCCGCCGAGGGTGTGCAGCAGGGCTCCCTCTGGCAGGCCATCAGCCAGAACCCCGACCTGAGCAACTTTGCCAGTGTCGTCAAGGCTTGCGGCTACGACGTGCCCTTAGGCAGCAGCCAGGTGTTCACCGTCTTCGCACCCACCAATGCCAACTTCTCGCAGGACGAGGCCCAGGCCCTCATCGCCCAGTACCAGGCCGAGCGGGGCACCGTCTCCGATGAGGAGAACACCACCATCAAGGAGTTCCTGCAGAACCACATTGCCCTCTACAACCACTCCGTGTCGAGCCTCAGCAACGACTCCGTGGTGATGATGAACGGCAAGTACATGCCGCTGACCCACACCTCCTTCGGCGGACAGCTGCTCAACGGCTCTACGAAGAACAGCCTCTACGAGAACGGCATCCTCTTCACCCTCGACCAGAAGGTCGACTACTTCCCCAACGTCTTCGAGTACGTCCGCAAGGACAGCGACCTCGACTCGCTGGCAAGCTTCCTCTACAATCCCAAGTTCTACTACCGCGAGTTCCAGCCCGAACAGAGCGTGCCCGGAGGCTTTGAGAACGGGCGCACCGTCTACCTCGACTCCGTCTTCGAGCAGCACAACGAGCTGTTCTACAACCTGGGACGCATCAACAACGAGGACAGCGTCTACTGGATGGTGGCGCCCACCAATGCCGTCTGGAAGCAGCTCGTCGAGGAGTACGACCAGTACTTCAACTACAAGGACCGCGTGCTCTCGACGCCGAAGGAGTGCGACTCCATCCGCTACACCAACACGCGCCTGGCCATTGTCGAGGGTACGGTCTTCAGCCGCACCACCAACACCGACGCCATGCTGCGCGACTCGGCCATGTCGACCAACAGCGTGCTGGAGTATGCCTACCGTCGCTCCTACTGGGGTGCCGACAGCCTGTGCTACTACCAGTACTTCAAGCCCTACGAGGCCGGCGGTGTGTTCAACGGCACCGAGAACGTGGCCTGCAGCAACGGTCAGGTGATGAAGGCCTCGCAGTGGAACATCGACAAGCGCCAGACCTTCTTCCGCACCCGCATCATCGAGGCCGAGGGCCGCACCGCCGTGCGCGAGAAGAGTAAGTGGTACGACCTGAACAAGAAGGACTCCGTCTACTCCGTCAACGTCACCTCACAGCGCGTGGCCCAGGACAACTACTTCTTCTATCCGCAGGTGTCCAGCCACCAGTTCCTGGAGTGCCGGCCCATTGCCGAGTCCGAGCAGATCTCTGTGACGTTCAACATTCCGCAGGTGCTCTCCAACATTCCTTACGACATCTACCTCGTCATGGCGCCCGCATTGGCTGGCGACACCACCGCCATTGCCTCCGAGCGTATTCCCACGCGCGTCGTCTGCACGCTCTACCAGAAGACGCAGAGCGGTGCCGAGAAGACCTACATCGGCAACAACGGCCGACAGGTGACGGGCCTTGAGCTGGGAACCTTCGAGACAACGCCCGACGCGGTCGATGTCTTCCGCCTCTCGCCCGAGGAGGGCATCACCTTCGACGTCTGCTCCTTCGGCCTGGCCACCGAGATCACCGATGCACAGGTGCGCCTGAAGGTAGAGACCGACGTCTCGGCCAGCGAGAAGCGCCGTGGACTGTTCACACGTACCATGCGCATCGACTGCATCATCCTGAAACCTCACGTGGAATAATCAATAAACGAACCGACATTATGAAGTACATGAAACGATATATCTTATTTGGACTGACCATGCTTCTGGCCTTCCCGACGGGCGCCTCTGCTCAGGTCGAAGGCGATGACGAGGACGAGGTTCAGGAAGCTGACGTTCGTACCTTTGCACCCAAGAAGCAACAGTATGAGACGCGCACGGTCAAGGGACAGGTGCTCGATGCCGCCACACGCCAGCCCATCGGCGGTGCCATTGTGCAGGCCGCCGAGATTGAGGGCTACAGCGTGCTCACCGAGGACGACGGCACCTACGAGCTGAAGGTTCCCGTCTTCGCCACGGCTCTCGTGGTCACCACGCCCGACTACAACCCCGTCCGCCTGGGACTGCTCGACGGCACTGACCAGCGCACCGCCCGCCTCTATCCCACGACGTTCACCGCCGAGTACGATCAGCAGACCAACGTGCGCAGCGACTACAGCGCCACCGACTTCAAGTACAGCAACATGGTCAACGTCAAGGAGGAAATCCAGAAGCAGCTCGGCGCACAGGTGCACACCGTCAACCGCTCGGGTCTGCCCGGCGTGGGCAGCGTCATGTTCGTGCAGGGCCTGAACTCGCTCAATGCCAACGCCCAGCCCCTCATCGTCATCGACGACGTCATCATCGACCAGCAGTACGGGCGCACCATGCTCCACAGCGGCTTCTACAACGACATCCTGTCGAACCTCAATGCCGCCGACATCGAGAAGGTCACCGTGCTGCGCAACGGGACGGCCCTCTACGGTGCCAAGGGTGCCAACGGCGTCATCCTCATCCAGACGCGCCGCAACAAGTCCATGGCTACCCGCATCACGGCCACCGTCTCTGCCGGTGTCGTCATGGAGCCGAAGTACGTCTCCACGATGGGCGCCGAGGAGTATCGCGGCTATGCCTCGGAGTTGCTCAGCAGCACCAACACGCGGCTGAACAAGTTCAAGTTCCTCAACGACATTCCCTATCCTGAGAACTACTACTACACGCAGTATCATCAGAATACCGACT
The DNA here is from genome assembly GCA_946644025.1 of uncultured Prevotellaceae bacterium. The sequence continues at coordinate 9,216 of CAMPCG010000066.1, forward strand.
GGAAGGACTTCGTCTACCGAACGGCCTTCACCCAGAACTACGGCATCAACGTCGAGGGTGGTGACAACGTGGCCAACTACAACCTCTCCGTGGGCTACATCACCAACCAGTCGGCGCTGAAGTTCAACAACATGAACCGGCTGAACATACGCTTCAACACCGACATCGAGCTCTCGCGACACCTCGGCGTGCGCTTCGACGCCTCCTTCGGCAACACCACGCGCAACATCCGCGACGACGGTGCTCCTGAGGACTACGACGACGGTACGCCCACGTCGCCCACCTTCCTGGCCTACGCCAAGAGCCCCTTCCTCAGTGCCTACAGCTATGGTATGGGTCAGCTCTCCGACAGCCACTTCGACATCACCGAGGAGGACTACCTTGAGGAGGCGCTCGCCAACTACCGCCAGTATAACTGGAAGCTGGGCAACCCGGCCGCCATCAACGAGTATGCCGACGCACCCAACAAGAATCGCTTCGAGAATTCCATGCTCAACCTCAGCATCACGCCGAAGTACCGCTTCAACGCACACCTGACGCTCAGCGAGCACTTCAGCTACAACCTGGTGAACACCAACGAGAAGTACTACATTCCCGTCAACGGCACGCCCCGTTACTACGTCGGCTCCATCGGCTCCTACCAGAACAACGAGATCAGCGCCCTGGCCTCGAAGCAGAACTCCGTCATGAGCGACACGCGCCTCGACTGGCAGCAGCGCTTCGATGCCCACTACCTCCACCTGTTTGGCGGTGCACGCATCAACTGGGAGAGCTACACCATGAACCGCCTCCTGGGCTACAACACCGGTAACGACAAGACGCCGAAGCTCGAGAACACCAACCCCAAGTTCACCGAGGGTATCAACGAGAACTGGAACTCGCTGGCTTGGTATGCACAGGCCGAGTACAACTACCGCAGCCGCTACTACCTGCAGGCCAACCTCACCATGGAGGGCTCATCGCTCTTCGGACAGGACGGCGGCGACCTGAACTTCCTCGATGCCGCCTGGGGACTCTTCCCCGGGGTGCAGGCCTCGTGGGTCATGACCAACGAGTCGTGGCTGGCCAATGTCCGCGGACTCGACTACCTGCGGCTCACCGCCGGCTTCGACGTCAGCGGTAACGACAACATCGACTACTACGCCGCCCGCTCGTACTTCCGCTCCAAGCAGTTCATGAACGACCCCGCAGCTCTCTCATTCGAGGGCATCGGCAACACCGAGATTCAGTGGGAGACCACACGCCGACTCAACGCCGGCTTCGAGGCCAGCCTCCTGGGCAACCGCCTCGGGCTCAGCTTCAACTTCTTCCACTCTGTCACCAGCAACCTGCTCACCAAGCAGATGCTCGGCTTCCTCTCCGGTCTGAACGAGAACTGGTCCAACGGCGGTAAGCTGAAGAACCGGGGCTTCGACGTCACCGCTACCGCCAAGGTCCTCGCCTTGAAGGACTGGCAGTGGCAGCTCGGAGCCAGCGTGGGCCACTACAAGAACGAGCTCACCTCGCTGCCCGATGCCGACTACGTCGACAACCAGGTGCTCGGAGCTACCATACGCTCGCAGGTGGGACAGCCCGTCAACGTCTTCTACGGCTTCAAGACCAACGGCGTCTTCGCCACCTCTGAGGAGGCTCAGAGCGCAGCCCTCAGCATCAAGGCTGCCAACGGCTCGAAGCAGTACTTCGGTGCCGGCGACATGCGCTTCGTCGACCTCTACAACGACCCCGCCAATCCCGGTGTCATCAACGACGACGACCGCACCGTCATCGGCGACCCCAACCCCGACATCTACGGCAACATCTTCACCACCCTGGCATGGAAGCGCTTCAAGCTCGACGTCCGCTTCAACTATTCGCTCGGCAACGACGTCTACAACTACATGCGCTCGCAGCTCGAGGG
>CAMPCG010000067.1 GCA_946644025.1 uncultured Prevotellaceae bacterium
GGGGAGCGGCTGCGCCGTCGTTTGGTATACCTTGGACTTTTTAAAGTGGACTCAATTATTAATTACTCATTACTCATTACTCATTAAGATGGGAATCCTTTATGTCATACCCACCCCGGTGGGCAATCTTGAGGACATGACGTTGCGGGCCATCCGCCTGCTGCGCGAGGCCGACGTGGTGCTTGCCGAGGACACCCGCACGTCGGGCATCCTGCTGAAGCATTTCGACATACACACGCACCTCATGTCGCACCACAAGTTCAACGAGCACGGCACGAGCGCCGCCATTGTCGAGCGGCTGCTTGCCGGCCAGACGGTGGCCCTCATCAGCGATGCGGGCACGCCGGGCATCAGCGACCCGGGATTCTTCCTGGTGCGCGAAGCGGTGAAGGCCGGCGTAGAGGTGCAGACGCTGCCGGGGCCTACGGCGTTCGTACCGGCACTGGTGAGCAGCGGCCTGCCCTGCGACCGATTCGTGTTCGAGGGTTTTCTGCCACAAAAAAAGGGACGCCAGACGCGTGTGGAGTCCCTTCGTGACGAACAGCGCACGATGGTGTTCTATGAGTCGCCCTTCCGCCTGGTGAAGGCCCTGCAGCAGTTTGCCGAAGTGTTCGGTCCAGACCGCCAGGCCTGTGTGTGCCGGGAAATATCGAAGGTACACGAGGAGGCCGTGCGCGGCACGCTGGAGGAGCTCGTGGCCCACTTTACCGCAACGCCACCCAAGGGCGAAATAGTCATCGTGGTGAGCGGAGCAAGGTGAAGGCCCCCCCTTCGGCCCCCGAGGGGGCTACGATAGACTTTCCCCGTTTTACTGCCGGCAAAACTATCGTAGCCCCCTCGGGGGCCGAAGGGGGGGCTTAGTACTTGAAGCTGCTGCCGCCGACGAACTCACGCATGATGCTCGTTGGCGGTATCTCTTTGTCGCTCACTGGGATGAAGAAGCGTATGAACTTCATCAGCCGGTGGGCGTCGGTGTATTCGGGGCAGTTCTTCGGCACGCTGCCCAGGATGACCTCGGCATGTGGGCGCAGCACGGCGAACTCGATGTTCAGCGCCGAGTTGAACATCACGTCGGCGGTCTCCTGGTAGGGGAAAATCCACTGGTCTTCGGCGGCGCACACGTTCTTCCACTGGGCGATGGTCTCGCGGGCGGTGAAGGCGCCCTTGTTGTAGTCGCGTATGATGCGGCGCAGCAGCCGGTTGTCGCGCGTCGGTATCCAGTTGTGGTCGTCGAGCGAGATGCTGGTCAGTGCCGAGATGTATATCTTGAACTTCAGCGAGTCGTCTATGTGACGGGTGAGCAGCGGGTTCAGCGCGTGTATGCCCTCGATGATGAGCACGCTCTTGCCCGTGAGCTTCAGCTTCTTCCCGTTCCATTCGCGCTTGCCGGTCTTGAAGTTGTACTCCGGCACTTCCACGCGCTCGCCGTTCATGAGGCGCGTGAGGTGCTCCTCCAGCAGGGAGTACTCCACGGTCTCGATGTTGTCGAAGTCGTAGTCGCCATTGGGCAGCAGCGGCGTGTCCACGCGGTTCACGAAGTAGTCGTCGGTAGAGAAGGAGTAGGGCCTCAACCCGCAGGCCAGCAGCTGTATGCTGAGGCGCTTGCAGAAGGTGGTCTTTCCCGAACTGCTGGGCCCGGTGATGAGGACCAGCTTCAGGTTGCTTTCCCTTTCGCGCCGCGTTATCTCCTCGGCTATCTGCACAATCTTCTTCTCCTGCAGTGCCTCCGATACCTGTATCAGTTCCGAGGCGTAACCCTTCAGCACGGCCTTGTTCACGTCGCCGGCGTTGGAGAGGTGCATGATGATGTCCCAGCGCACCTTCTCGGCAAACATCTCGTAGGTCTTGGGCATGGGCGCCTTCTCGGCCAGGCGCGAGGGGTCGTTCCAGTCGGGCACGCGCAGCAGCAGCCCCTCGTGGTAGGCCTCCAGCTCCCACACGGAGAGGTAGCCGGCCGAGGGCACGAGCGGGCCGTAGTAGTAGTCGGCGGTGTCGCCCAGCATGTAGTAGTCGCTGTAAATCTGGCCGCTGGTCTCCAGCAGCTTCACCTTGTCTGAAAAGCCTCTCTCTGAGAACACGCGGATGGCTTCTTCCGTCGTTGCCTCGTTGCGGCGGAAGGGCATGTCGAGGCTGATGATTTCCTGCATACGCTTGCGGATGAGGGCAATGTCGTCGGCGGTCATCTCCCTGTTCTCGCTCCTTGTGAGGCGGAAGTTGCAGTAGTAGCCCCGCTCCAGGGGGTGCTCCACGAAGAGCTTCGACCCGGGGAAGACGTCCTGCGTGGCCTTGTAGAGCACGAAGCACAGGGAGCGCACGTAGCAATAGTGGCCCGGCCCTTCGCGGGCGTCGAGAAACTCCACGTCGCGGTTCTGGTAGAGACGGAACTTGAGGCCCTGGGGCGTGTTGTTCACTTTTGCTGCCACGATGGGGTAGGGCGGCTTCATCTCGTCCATAAAGGCTTCGCAGACCTCCAGGAGCGACGTGCCTTCGGGGAAACTCTTGGTCTTGTTGACGTTCTTACAGCGAATCTGTAGCATATAGCATTTGTTTTTAGGTTTTTATCGGTGAAGGTGGTTGCCGGCCCACGTGTAGAGGCGGCGCAGCCGCAGGGACGGCAGGGTGAGGTAGAGGCGCGCTTTGGCCGGGAGGCTGATGCCGTGGCTGGCCATGTCTGCAAGCAGCTCGCGGTAGAACGGGCTGTGGGCCCAGTCGCTGCGGGGGCTCCATTGCGCCACGCTGAGCATGTTTGCCAGCCGGTCGCAGAGCATGTCGGCCATGAACTCTTCGTGAAGTTCCGGCGGGATGGCTTCCCGGCGCAGCTCGTTCAGCTCGTGGGCGTAGGCGGCAGTCCAGCGGAAGCTGTTGCTGGTGTGCTCCTCGCCCTTGCAGTAAGCGTTTTCGTAGACGATGCTCACGGGCTTCTCTGTGCTGAAGACCAGCCTGAGCCAGAAGATGTAGTCCTCGCCCATCATGATGTGGCGGGGCAGGTCGAAGAGGCGCGTTGTCAGGGCGCTGCGCCGGTAGAGGCTTCCCCAGGGCACACCTATCGTCCCCTCGGCCCTGACGGCCAGGTGGCGGAACTCGCCGATGGCGATGGACGGTGGCCGCTGCTGCAGAAGAGTCGTACTTCCCGCGATGCTTTGGCCGTTGCCAAAGACGATGTCGGTCTTGTCGGAGACAGCCCTTGACAAGAGCGCCAGCGCGCCGGGCGGCAGGGTGTCGTCTGCATCGACGAAGCTGACCCACGCTCCCCTGGCCCGTTCCACGCCCACGCGGCGGGCTTCCGTGCGCCCCTTGTTGGGCTGGTGGACCGCTGTCATGCGGCTGTCGCGGCGGGCAAGGCCGTCGATGATGGCGGCGGTGTCGTCGGTGCTCCCGTCGTCGACGACTATAAGCTCCAGGTCGGCGCCGTCCTGCGCGAGGATGCTCTCCACGCAGGCCGCGATGGTGGCTTCGGCGTTATAGGCCGGGACGACGACCGAGATTTGCCTGCACATGATGGGGAAGTGGGAAAAAAGCAAGACAGGCGGGATATGTGATTAGCATACCCGCCTGTCTTGTTATTACATGATGTTGCGGAAAGTTTGTGCTTAGTCGCCCAGGACAGGACGGATGGAGAGACCGTACTGGCGCTCGTAGAAGGAAACGTAATTGTCGGCCTCGTCTTCGCAACAGTGCTTTCTGTTGATAGACAATATTCCAGCCATTGAGGTCGGCTGATGTCCGAAGTGACCTTCATGCTCCTTTGACCAATATTTTCCTCTTGGGAACATGTACTGTCCTATGCGATACTCCACATACTGATACTCGATGTCTCCGGCTGCGGGGAGGAAGATTTCGTATTTGGACCAGTCCAAACCGTCTCTTCCAGGATTCTGGCCCCTAAACCAGCATCCCCAAACACCTTTAGCTTCTTTTGCGCTTTTACCACTCAGAAGCTCCTTTTGATCGGTGTCCCAATACTGGTCGGTGTACTCCAGCAGCTCTTGGAATTCATGAATGTAAGGCATACGCCACTTTCCACCCCAATGGAATGTAGCGGCATCATCGTCGGGCACAAGGTCGTCCAACTCGTCAGGAGTGCCGTCTGTATACCAATAGGCATCCTCTGCACCGTCATACACGGTGTACTTCCAGACATCCTTCCATGTCGATCCGTTGCTAAACTCGTAGTTGCTCCACGTGAAAGCGGTTTTCTTGTCTTCAAGTATCGTTCCTGCTTCCAAGACGTAGCCATTATCGACGTTCTTTCCCTTTGCGGCAACCCAAGTTTTTCCGCCCCAGGCGAAATAGGTGCCGTAGTCGCCATCTTTAGAATATCCAAGGTTCTTGGAGGCCCATTTCCTGCCGCTGGGAAGTCCCAGGTCTATTGCTGGAGCGGCACTCTCACCAAGCTTTGTGGCATTCTCCTGAACTCTGTTCATGATGGTAGCTTGCCTACTGCCAGCCATGTGATTGATGAGGGCAGACATATCGGCAACGTCGACGGTGCCGTCGCCGTTCAAGTCGAATTTCTCCTGAGCAGTAGCTGAGCTATATCCACCCAGAATCATTGCCAGCATAGCGCCAGCAAATTTAAGTCTAAAGTTCTTCATATTGCTATATCATTTAAATAGTTAGATGCATAGTGATGTGCAAAGGTATTGATTTATTGACACACGAACAAATTTTTGTTATACTTATTGTCAATATTTAACAATTATTAGTACGGTGGTTAGGCTGGCTCCTGTTGATTCTCGTCGGCGTCGTACTCGCGGTGCAGGTGTCCGAAGATGCGGTGGTGGATGAAGTTCATGGCTTCTAGGCATACGAGGACCATGATGGTGGCCGCCGTGGCCAGTCCGTACATGCCCACTCCGGCGGTCATGCCGATGGCCGAGGTGACCCACAGTCCGGCGGCGGTGGTGAGCCCTTTGACCACGTTTTTCTGGAAGATGATGGTTCCGGCGCCGATGAAGCCTATGCCGCTGACCACCTGTGCGGCCATGCGGGCGGGGTCGCGCTGGATGATGACGCCTGCGACGGGCTCTAAATTGTCGAATCCGTGAATGGACAGCACCATGAAGAGCGCCGAGCCCAGGCCTACGAGGAAGTGTGTGCGGAAGCCGGCCTCCTTCGACCGGTATTCGCGTTCCAGACCGATGGCGCCGCCGAGTATGGCGGCGATGAAGATAGTCAAAACGTAGTCCCAGTTCATGATGTCTTATTTTGCGTATTTTTCGATGAGGCCCTCCGCCTGCGGGTCGCCCAGGGCCTGGGCTTTCTGCAGGTTTTTCAGCCCCTCCTCCTTCTCGCCCTTCAGGCACTGGGCGAGCCCGAGGAAGAGGTATCCGTCGCTGTGGTCGGGTGCGGTGGCTATGCCCTCTCTGGCCGTCTGTTCGGCCTCGTCGTATAGGCCCACGCGGAGCTGCAGCGATGCTTTCTCGGCATAATAGAGGTCGCTCTTCGGGGCCATGCTGATGGCCTTGTCAATGTCGTTGAGTGCCTGCTGGAAGAGGCGTCCGCCGACCTCTGCCTGGAATCGCAGGTAGTAGAAGCGGTCGTTGACCTGTGCGGCCATGAGCTGCTCGTATTCGTTGAGCAGGTTGACGGCCTCGCGGTCCCGTCCGGCCGCCATGCGTCCCTGTGCCGAGGCCAGGAGGTAGGGCGCGGCCTCTTTGAGATAGGGCTTGGAGAAGAGGGCGACGCAGCTGTCGAGCAGTGCCAGCTGGGCCGTAGTGTCGCCGGCGAGCACCTTGCAGCGCGAGGCCTCGTAAAAGAGTTCGGCCGAGCGCAGGGGCGAGTTGAAGAGCTCCTCGTAGGCGGCGTAGGCCTCGTCGTAGCGTTTCTGGGCGAACATCACTATGCCTTCGTGCTGTCGGTAGATGGGCTGAGGGTTGGCGGCGTAGGCGGCCTGTGCCTCGCTCAGTGCGCGGTCGAGCGTCCAGGGTGCGTAGGCCGGTTCGGGACGGTTGAGCACCTTCTGGTAGATGAGGCGTGAGTAGCTGTAGTGTACGTCGTCGGCGCCCGATGCTGACGCATCGGTAGTGGTGGCCGCGTTGCCTTTCTCGTCGCACAGGCGCAGTGCCTCGGCAATGTCGCGGTCGGCCTGCTCGTAGTGGTTGCCGTTGGCGGCCAGCTGTGCCCGGGTGACGTAGCCCTCATGGCTCTTGGGAAACTTGGCAATGAAGTCGTCGATGAGTGTGGCGTAGGCGGCAGAGTCCATCTGTGCCTCGGCCATGAAGAGCGTCAGCTGTGCCTGGGCGATGTCGTCGGGCAGGTCTTTCTTTATCTTCGTGGCGCGCAGGGCAGGGTCGTTGATGCTCAGGCCGCTGATGCGGAGGCTGTCGGCAAAGCGTGCACTGACGGCGTAGGCCACCCCGGCGCTGTCGGTCTCGTAGTGCTGCTGCATGATGCCGACGACGAGGCCCTCGTCGTTCATGAGCGGCGCGCCGGCCGTGGCCGATGCCGACGCACCGGGAGTGGTGGCGGCGGCGCTTTCGGGCAGGGTGATGGCGACGGTGTAGTAGCCGTACTCCTGCTGCACGGTCTCGGTCTTGCTGATGGTGCCCTGCGTCGGGTTCTTCGTCTCGCGCCAGGGCAGCAGCCACACTCTCGTGTCGGCGGGGGCCATGGCCGGCGCCACGTCGAGGGCCTGGGTCTTGCCGGCGTCGACGCGGAAGCGCACTACGTCGTAGGTGTCGTTGGCACCGAGGATGTGGGTCACGGCGCGCTCCTTTCCCGACGCGTCGACTATGAGGGCGCGGGCGGCACCCTTGAAGGGAGCGAAGCAGCTGACGGCCTCGCCGCCAGTGCCGACGTAGAAGCCCGTGGCGGTGCCCACGAGCTTGCCCTCGTCGTTGAACGTCTTCAGCGTGAACACGGCCTTCGAGGCCTTCTTCGTCCACGACGGCTGGGCCCCGGCGGGGCTAAATGAGAAATGAGAAATGATTAGTGTTAAGACAAGTATCAGTCGTTTCATGGTTTCAATCTTCAATGCGGGCGGGTCGTCCGCGTTCCTCTAATTTTCTATCTTCAGCAGTTGCCTGGCGTTTGCTATGGCGGCGTCGGTGATGTTCGTGCCGCTCAACATCTGGGCTATCTCTGTGACGCGCTCCTCGGGCTGTAGCATCGCCATGTGGCTGGTGGTGCCCTGGGGTGTCTCCTCCTTGTATACGCGGTAGTGGGTCGTTCCGAGCGCGGCAATCTGTGGCAGGTGGGTGATGCTGATGACCTGTCGGCCCCCGGCACCCATCTCGGCCATGATTTGCGCCATCTGCTCGGCAATCTTCCCGCTGACGCCCGTGTCTATCTCGTCGAAGATGATGGTGGGCAGCTTCACCGCCCCGCTTATCATTGCCTTCAGTGCGAGCATCACGCGGGCTATCTCGCCTCCGCTGGCCACCTGTGCCACTGGCTGCAGCGGTGTCGACGTGTTGGCGCTGAAGAGGAAGGCTACGCGGTCCTGGCCTGTGCGTGAAAGGCTGGCCCGCTCCATCTGTGTCTCGAAGCGCACGTGGGGCATACCCAGCGGCACGAGCCTCTGCAGCATCTGCTTCTCTATGGCCTTGGCGGCCTTGCTGCGTGTGGCGGTGAGGGCGTCGGCCAGGCGCTGGCAGTCGGCCTGTCTGCGCTCGGTCTCGGCGGTGAGTTCGGCCAGTGCCTCGTCGCTGTTCTCTATGGCCGAGAGCTTTGCGTGCAGCTCCTCCTGCATGGCCAGCAGCTGTGCTATGGTGTCGGCGTGGTACTTCTTCTGCAGGCTGTAGATGCGGTCCAGCCGGTTGTTCACTGCGTCGAGCTCTGCCGGGTCGAAGTCTATGTTCTCCAGCCGGCTGCCCACCTCGGCGGCCACGTCCTTCAGCTCTATGTAGCAGCTGTCGGTGCGCTGTGCCAGCTCGTCGGCCCCAGGCAGCACGTTGGCTATGGACTGCAGGGCCGCGGTGGCTTTCTTCAGCTGGGCCACAATGCTGCGGTCGTCGCCCTGCAGGGCCTCCGTGGCCTCGTAGAGGGCGGCCTTGATGTCCTCGCTGTGGGTCATGGTGTCGCTGCGCTGCTCCAGCTCCTCCTGCTCGCCGTCGGCAAGTCGGGCGTCGGCCAGCTCGTTGTACTGGAACTGCAGGAAGTCGGTGTTGCGGCTGCTCTGCTCGATGTCGTCGCGCAGCTGCTGCAGCTGCTTCAGCGCCTGCTGGTAGGTGGCGAAGGCCTGCTGGTAGGCCGTCAGCTGGCGGTCGTTCTGGGCGATGATGTCGAGCACGTTCAGCTGGAAGTCGTGCTTGCTGAGCAGCAGGTTCTGGTGTTGCGAGTGTACGTCCATGAGCCTGTCGCCCAGCTCTTTGAGCATGGTCAGCGGTGCGGGCGTGTCGTTGATGAAGGCGCGGCTCTTACCTTGGGCGGTGAGCTCGCGTCGTATGATGGTGTCGGCGGGGTCGAAGTCGATGTCGTTCTGGCGGAAGAAGTCCTCCATGTCGTAGCGGGCAAGGTCGAAGTGTGCCTCAATGATGCAGCGGTCGGCCCCGGCCTTCACCGTCTTGGAGTCGGCCCTTTGTCCGAGCAGCAGCCCTATGGCTCCGAGTATGATGCTCTTTCCGGCGCCCGTCTCTCCCGTGATGACCGAGAACCCGTTGCGGAACTCCATGTCGAGCACGTCGATGAGCGCATAGTTCTTAATATATAGTTGTCTTAGCATGGCTCTTGCGGTTTATTCTTCTGCCTGGCCCATGAGCGTGGCGCTGGTGCTGCCGTTGATGGTGACGGCGACGGTCTGGCCAATGTGGTGGCTGCCCTTGTCGAAGACCACCATCTTGTTTTGCTCCGTGCGGCCGCAGAGCTGTTCGCGGCTGCGCTTGCTGAAGCCCTCGACGAGCACGTCGAAGCGGCGACCCTCGTCCTTCCTGTTCTGCTGGGCCGAGATTTCCGTCTGCAGGGCGATGAGCTCGTTGAGCCGTCGCAGCTTCACCTCCTCGGGCACGTCGTCGGGCAGGTGGCGCGAGGCGTAGGTGCCGGGGCGCTCGCTGTACTTGAACATGAAGGCCGAGTCGTACTGCACTTCGCGCATGAGCGAGAGCGACAGCTGGTGGTCCTCCTCCGTCTCCGAGCAGTAGCCCACGAAGATGTCGGTGGAGAGGCCGCAGTCGGGCACGATGCGGCGTATGGCGCTGACGCGGTCGAGGTACCACTCGCGGGTGTACTTGCGGTTCATCAGCTGCAGGATGCGGTCGGAGCCGCTCTGCACGGGCAGGTGTATGTGTCGGCAGACGTTGGGCATCTCGGCGATGACGCGCAGCGTGTCGTCGCTCATGTCCTTGGGGTGGCTGGTGGTGAAGCGTATGCGCATCTGCGGCGCCTCGAGGGCCACGCGGCGCAGCAGAGAAGCAAAAGAACCGGAAGTATCCCCTATGGCCCCCGAGGGGGCTTCTATGCTTGTAGAGGCAGGAAGTATCGTGCCCCCCTCGGGGGGCGAAGGGGGGGCTTTGTAGCTGTTGACGTTCTGCCCCAGCAGTGTGACCTCCTTGAAGCCCCGGTCGCGCAGGTCGCGCACCTCGCGGAGTATGCTCTCCACGTCGCGGCTGCGCTCCCGTCCGCGGGTATAGGGCACGATGCAGTAGTGGCAGAAATTGTTGCACCCGCGCATGATGCTGACGTAGCCGCCAATCTTGTGGCCCAGGGCCATGCGCTGGGGCACCACCTCGCGGTAGGTCTCGGTCATGGACAGCTCGGTGTCGATGGCCTTCTGGCCCAGTTCGGCCTGGGCCACGAGGTCGGGCAGGTGCAGGTAGCTGTCGGGGCCAGCCACGAGGTCGGCTCCGTATTTGCTGATGAGGTCGTCCTTCACACGCTCGGCCATGCAACCCAGCACGCCGATAATCAGGGGCGAAGGGTGAGGAGTGAGGGGTGGAAGGTTGGCCGCAGCCTTTGAGTCCTTTGATTTCCTGGCTTTTAGGTTTTTCAAGGCCTCCAGGCGGTGGAGTATCTTCTGCTCGGCATTGTCGCGCACGGAGCAGGTGTTGAGAAACACGGCGTCGGCCTCCTCCAGGCTGTCGGTCGTCTCATATCCGGCCATCTGCATCACCGAGGCCACCACCTCCGAGTCGGCCACGTTCATCTGGCACCCGTAGGTCTCTATGTACAGTTTCTTCATCGTGGCGGCAAAGGTACGAACAATTTCCGAGACAGCAAAATCTTTCGAGAAGAAAAAGCACACCACCTACAATACCCACCCACAATATCCACAACCCCCACAATATCCACAACCCCCACAATACCCACAACCCCCACAATACCCACCACCCCCCAAAAAAGGTGCAACCCGCTCACTTCGGGGGAGAAGCTTCGCGGGTTGCGGGGAAAAGAGGGGGAAGATGTTTCAGAGAAATCTTCTTCTTCCGACATCGGTTGCTTACTTGCGCAGGCCGAGGGCCTTGATGATGGCGCGGTAGCGGTTGATGTCGTTGACGTAGAGATACTTCAGGAGCTTGCGGCGGCGTCCTACCATCATGGTCAACGAGCGAGCCGTCACGTTGTCCTTGTGGTTCTTTTTCAGGTGCTCGGTGAGGTGCTTGATGCGGTAGGTAAAGAGCGCAATCTGGCTCTCAGGGCTGCCAGTGTCAGTGGCCGACTGGCCATACTCGGTGAAGATCTCCGTCTTTTTTGCTTTGTCGAGATACATTGTTTGAAATAGTGATTAATGGTTTTGTGCCTATACATTCGTGCTGACGCCGGGCAGCCTTAATCATAACTGCTGCGTCGCCCGATGCACCGGATTTTCCGGAAAGCGGCTGCAAAGTTACAGCTTTTCCACCGTGTGGCGAAATCTGAGAGGCAAAAACCGCTTGGTGTTAGTTTTTTTTAACAGAACGGGCGCCTTGAGTAACTAAACAGCATCCCCTGTAAAAAGGAAAGAAATTATCGTAATTTACGGTTCTACAAGAATCTGTGTGGGTCAATACCGTGATGAAGATATGAGTTATAT
>CAMPCG010000068.1 GCA_946644025.1 uncultured Prevotellaceae bacterium
GCGGTTACTGAGCGATGACGCTTTCAGCGTCATTTGCGGATAATTGCGGATAATCGTAAATCGGTTTAATCCGTTGTCAGAAGAAATCCGTGCAATCGGTTTAATCCGTTGTCAGAAGAAATCCGTTTAATCGGTTTAATCCGTTGTTAGAAAGAATCGGTTTAATCCGTTGTCAGAGAAAAATCCCTGTCTATATCTGTCCGGACTCCACCATGAGTACAACTCTCTCTGTGAGCCGGTCCACTCCGTCGGGGTCGTAGCCTTTCTTGAGCGACGCTCCGAACATCCAGGCGAAGGCCTGCCACATGCCCGAGCGCACGGGGCCTATGAATGCCTGCATGGCCTCGTAGGCGGTGCTGTTGCACTCGCGGTCTATGAGCTTGATGAGCAGTTTGCCTTGCGAGAAGGTGAGCTTCTTCATCTTAGGCTTGTAGTCTCTGACGATGGCGCTCTCCACGCGCTTGAGATGGTCCTTGCGCTCCGACGGCGGCAGCGTCTCGGTGAACTCGGCCGTCTCGATGATAATCTGGCGCACCTCCTTGGCGATGGGAAGCACCTTCTTCACGTTGCGCACCAGCCGCATGTAGGCCTTCTGCTGGCGCTTGCTCTTGAACGTGGGCTCGGGATAGACGTATACCTTCGACAGCTCCATGTACTGAATGGAGTCGCCGTCCACAAGAGCCTTGCCCACCTTCACCGTCGGCACGAACGTGGGGTCGTCTTGAGCGAATGAAGTGATAGGTGATAAGTGATAAGTGATAAGTGCAAGCAGCACTTTCACACTTAGTCGAAGGGAGAAGCAAGAAGTGATAAGTGAGGAGTGATAAGTGATAAGTGAGAAGGTAGAAGTGATAAGTGATAAGTGATAAGTGATAAGTGATAAGTGATGAGTGATAAGTGAGAGCAGCACTCTCACGCTTAGTCGAAGGGAAGAAATCTTATCACTCATCACTCCTAACTCCTAACTCTTAACTCTTAACTCCTAACTCTTAACTCCTAACTCCTAACTCCTAACTCCTAACTCCTATATCACCTCAATGCCCAGCTGTTCGCAGAGCTTGAGGCTCATTTCCTTGAGCTTGAACTTCTGTATCTTGCCCGACCCTGTCAGGGGGAACTGGTCGATGAAGAATACGTACTTCGGAATCTTGTAGCGGGCTATCTTGCCTCGGCAGAACTCGCGCACGTCCTCGGGCTCCATCTTGGCACCCTCTTCGAGGATGATGAAGGCTCCGACCTCCTCGCCGTACTTCTTCGACGGCACGGCGGCCACCTGCACGTCGCGTATGCCGGGCATGTGGTAGAGGAACTCCTCTATCTCGCGCGGGTAGATATTCTCGCCGCCACGGATAATCATGTCCTTGATGCGGCCCGTAATCTTGTAGAATCCCTGCTCGTCTTTCACGCCGAGGTCGCCCGAGTGCAGGAATCCGTTCTTGTCGATGACCTCGGCCGTGGCCGTGGGGTTCTTGTAGTAGCCCTTCATCACGTTGAAGCCGCGGCAGCACATCTCGCCCTGCACGCCCACGGGGCACTCCTCGCCGGTCTCGGGGTTGAGCACCTTCACCTCGACGAAGGGGAAGTCGCGGCCCACGGTGGTGCAGCGCTGCTCGAAGGTGTCGTTCAGGCAGGTCTGCGTCATGCCGGGCGACGACTCGGTCAGTCCGTAGACGCTGGTGATGGTCATGTACATCTTCTCCGACACCTGCTTCATCAGCTCCACGGGGCAGAGGCTACCGGCCATGATGCCCGTGCGGAGGCAGGTGAGGTCGAACATGGAGAACATGGGGTGGTTGAGCTCGGCGATGAACATCGTCGGCACGCCGTAGACGGCGGTGCAGCGCTCCTTGTGTATGGAGGCGAGCACGACGAGGGGGTCGAACTTCTCGACCATCACTTCGGTGCAGCCGTGGGTCAGGCAGTTCATCGTGGCCAGCACCACGCCGAAGCAGTGGAACAGCGGCACGCAGACGCAGAGCTTGTCGTCCTGGGTGAAGCCCATGTTCTCACCCGTGAAGTACCCGTCGTTGGCAATGCCGTAGTGCGTCAGCATCACGCCCTTGGGGAAGCCCGTCGTACCGCTGGTGTACTGCATGTTGCACACGTCGTGGCACGACACCTGGCTCTTCATCTCCAGCAGCTTCTTGTCTTCGATGTTCTGACCCAGCAGCAGCAGCTCGGCGGTGTTGTACATGCCGCGGTACTTCTCCATGCCTATGAACACCACGTTCTTCAGGTAGGGGAAGCGTTCGCTGCACAGGTGGCCGCGCTCGCAGTTCTTTAGCTCGGGCAGCATGGTGTAGGTCATGTCCACGTAGTTACAGTCCCACGTGCCGTCGGTGATGCACAGCGTGTGCATGTCCGAGTCCTTGCAGAGATACTCCAGCTCGGCCTGCTTGTAGTTCGTGTTCACCGTGACGAGCACGGCGCCAATCTTTGCCGTGGCGTAGAGGAACGTCAGCCAGTCGGGCACGTTGGTGGCCCAGATGCCCACGTTGGAGCCTCGCGTCACGCCGATGGCTAGCAAACCCTTGGCCAGGTTGTCTACACGCTCGTTGAACTGGCTCCAGGTGAAGCGCAGGTCGCGGTCAGAGTATACGATGTATTCCTTGTCGGGGGTCGTCTCGGCCCAGTGCTCCAGCCACTGGCCCAGGGTGCGCTCGTGCAGCTTGTAGCCGGCGCTGCCTGTCTCGGCCGGGTAGGTCCTGTCGGGCAGGGGCCTGCCTGCCATGTCTAGTCTTACGTTGCCCATGTCGGTCAATTTTTTGGTGGGGGTGAGTAGTGAGGGGTGAGAGGTGAGAGGATTGTTCTGCGGTGAAACTAATCTCCCACCCCTCACCTCTCACTTCTCACCCCAAAAGTAGTTTAAAACGGGATGTAGACCAGTGCCAGAATCTTGGCGCATTTACCGGGCACACCGTGTACGTGGTGCTTGACGATGGAGTCGTAGTAAATGCTGTCGCCCTCCTTGAGGTGATAGGTCTCCTTTCCGTAGACTATCTCCACCTCTCCCTGCATGACGTAGATGAACTCCTCGCCCTCGTGGTCCGAGAGGTGGTATTCAGGGGTCAGCTCCGGGTGTATGTCGATGATGAACGGCTCCATGTGCCTTCCCGTCTTGTGCTGTGCCAGGGGGTGATACTCCATGTGGCGTCGGGCGTCGGCAGCTCCGTTGGAGAAGCTGATGGTGTGCTGCTTCTCGCGGTCGGCGGCGCGGCATACCACGGGGCCTATGTCGTCGCTGTCGTCGAGGAACGTGCCCAGGCGTACACCCAGGGCGCGGGCCACCTTGATTAGCGGGCCCAGCGACGGCAGGTTCTGATCGGTCTCTATCGACTGAATCTGTTCTGGCGAGAGACCGCTGCGCTCGGAAATCTCCTCAACGGAGAGGCCTTTCGTCTCGCGCATACTCTTAATCTTTGCTCCGATTACGCTGTGTTGGTTTTCCATCTCTATCTAGTTCTATTATTGTTGGAGTGAAGGGGTGGGGAGATATACATTGTTGTATAGAGTGAAAGGGGAGTGAAGGGGACGATACTACTTGTGGTAGAAGTGGGGAAAAGGTAATGCCCCTTTCACTTCCCTTTCACTTCCTTTTCACTCCCCTTAAAATCATGCCTCTCCCTTACCGAAGGGTGCGATGGTGCGGGGAGCCTGCTGCTTGGCCTCGGGCAGCTTAATCTGTCCGAAGTTGTGCTCGTAGCGCATGATGTTCTCCTGCAGTGCACCGAGCAGGCGCTTGGCGTGCTCAGGGGCAAGGATGACGCGGCTGCGCACCTGGGCCTTCTGCAGGCCGGGCAGCATACGGGCAAAGTCTAGGATAAACTCCGACGAGGAGTGGGTGATGATGGCAAAGTTGGCGTACTCGCCCTGGGCCTTCTCGGGGGTTAGTTCTATCTGCAGTCCCTGCTTCTGTTCGTTCTCGTTCATAGTGATTTGTAGTTTTTTGTTTTAAGATTAATAAAAATGAACGCGCGCGCCCCGTCCGCAGTGCGGCACTCGGGACGCCCGTTCTTCATAGCGGCTGCAAAAGTACTACATTTCCCCCACACGTCAAAAAACTTTAACATCTTTTCAGTGAAGAGTAAAAGTGACGGGCAAGTTATTCTTCCAACAAGTAGTCTATAAACTCTTGTGGCTCGAATACGGGAATCTTGGCCGCCCTGAAATCTTTCTTGTTGCGAGGAATTCTTGTTTCGCCTTGTCGTAGTCAAAGTCGGCTGGAAGTGGCTTGATGCCTTGGCCGATGGATGCCACGAACGGCGTAATCTCTAAATCTTCGCGGGAAATGTGCAGTTTCTTGTTAAGATTGTCAGTTGCTGTTTTGGCAACGGGTTTCACAAGTGATGCACTAAGCATGGAAATCAGTGCCAGTTTAACCTGCTCGCTTGCTCCTTTCAACTGCTCCCAATAGACTGATGTCTCTTGGTTTAATGTCGCTGTTGTTAAGTTCATAAGCATTATTCTTTTGAATGATGGGCCAAAGGTACAAATTATTTTTTAAACGCCACGCCATTAAGCATTTCTTTTTTGTTTTATTGGCAAAATAAAGCCGCGGTGCGCTCCGTTTAATAAGTGTTATGAAGATTTGCATATTCTGCTCGGCCAACGACCAACTTCCTGCCGAGTATTTCGATTTGACGCGCGAGCTGGGCCACTGGGCTGGGTGCGAGGGCCACACCATCGTCTTCGGTGGTGTCAATCAGGGGCTTATGGAGTGTGTGGCGCGTGCCGCCCACGAGGCTGGCGGGCGCACCATCGGCGTCGTGCCCTGGATGATTGAGCAGGGCGGGCGCCTGTCCGACTATGTCGACGTGGACATTCCCTGCGACAACCTCAGCGACCGCAAGCAGCTTATGATGGACCAGAGCGACGTGTTCATCGCCCTGCCCGGCGGTGTGGGCACGCTCGACGAGGTGTTCACCGTCGTGGCCTCGGCCACTATTGGCTATCACCAGAAGCGGGTCATACTTTACAGCATGACCCGCTTCTGGGACCCTCTCATCGCCCTCCTCGACGCGCTCCAGAACCAGGGGCTGATGCGCGGCCACTGGCACGACCACATCAGCGTGGCCAGCAACCTCGAGGAGGTGGTGAGTCTTTTGGGGTGAGTCTTGGGGGGCTTTTGGGGTGAGAGGTAAAGGGTGAGAGGTGGGAGGTTAGACTTGCGGCAGAACTAACCTCCCACCTCTCACCCCCCTGAATTCAGCCACCCCTGTCTCCGTACACGGCAACAGCGTTGCCGTCGCAAAGGCTGGCAACGGCTGGCAGAAGAGACTCACCCCCAAAATCCCCCCTAAAAGTCATTTCACCTGAATGACCAGGTACTTGCTGGTGCTCCAGAACTGCTCGGGGTTGGTGATGCGCAGCACGTAGAGCTTGTTGGCGTCGCGCTGCAGGGTGTACGACCCTGCGGGGTGGCTGGTCAGCAGACGGGCGTCGCGCGACATGAGGTTAATCTCCCTGTCCACGCGGATGTCTATCTTCGTGAAGTAGTTCTTGTTGAAGTTGCCCTTGAGCACTTCTCCGCTCTGCAGTATTCCCTGCTCCTTCAGCTCCTTCTTTGTGCCGAAGACGTACCAGGCTGCGTTCAGGTCCTGCGTCTGCTTGCTGATGGTGGCCTCCTTCTCGGCGTTGTCGGTGGTGAGCTGCTCCACGTTGTCGTTCAGGTTGGCCACCTGCTCGTCCAGTTCGGCAATGTGTATGTCCTTCTGGTCCAGCTCGGTCATCAGCGTCCTTATCTCCTGTTCCTTCTTCTCCAGCTGCTCGCTCATGGCCACGATGGCCTTCTTCAGCCGCTCGTTGGTGATGCTGCCGTCGCGCACCTTCTTCTGCAGGTTGCTGATGAGCTCCTTGTTCTGGCTCAGCGTCTCCTGTATGAAGGCCATGTTCTCCTTGATGCGTGCTGCCGAGGTGTTGCCCTCGCCGCTGCGCTCCACGGTGACGCGCTCCTGAGCCTCGTTGATGGCCTGGAATCCCTCTTCGATGAGGTTGTACGTGTCCATCATGTCGTTCAGCTCGTTGTCTTTCTCGGCATTGACCATTCTCAGCGAGTCAATGCGCTGGTTCAGCTCGGCCAGCTTACGCTTGTCGATACCGTCGCCACAGGCCGTGAGCGTGAGCACGCAGATGGCGAAAATAAAAAGCTTTTTCATATCTTCTTGATGTTAAAGTTAATACTTGTCGTGCAATTTGCCGCAAAGGTACAACATAATCGGCAAACCTAAGTAGCATTTAACTCCTTTTAACCCCTCACCTCACCGTGTCGTTCAGGTTGCGGCTGAGGAAGAAGTTGCGTGTCCAGGCGAAGTAGGTGGCCACGCCGGCGGCGTTGACCATCACCACGGTCCAGAAAGCGGCGGCGTAGCCCATCATCTCGGCGATGACGCCCCCGGCCAGTATGCCCAGGCCCATGCCCGCGTCCCACGAGACGAGGATGGTGCTGTTGGCCGTGCCGCGCCGGTTGTTGTGGGCCACGCAGATGGTCATGTTCTGGAAGGCGGGCCACAGGTGGCCGTTGCCCAGGCCGATGAGCAGCGCCGAGGCGTAGTAGGAGGCGTGGGTGATGAAGGAGGAGAGACCCGCCGCTGACGCGCCGGGAATGGTGGCGAGGCCCGCCGCTGACGCGCCGGGAATGGTGGCTGCGAGCGTGGGGCCGGCTATGAAGAGCGTGTAGCCCACGAGCGAGATACACATCCCCTCGGCGGCGTTGTGCGTCAGCCGTCCCTGCCTGAGCGCCTTGCTGCCCAGCAGGCGCGACACCATCAGCCCCAGGGAGCAGAGCATGAAGTAGGTGCCCGTGCCGCCGGTCATGCCCAGCTCCTCCTTGCCGTAGATGGCCAGGTAGTTGCTCAGCACGCCGAAGCTGAAGCCGAAGGCCAGCATGTTCACACCCAGCAGCCAGCCACGCAGCAGGAAGAAGCGGTCGAGGCGTAATAGCGATAGACCCTCCCCCGGCCCCTCCCTGGAGGGAGGGGAGTAGTTACCTTTTCCATTAGTCGTCTCTGCGGCAGAGCTAACCACTCCCCTCCCTGCAGGGAGGGGCCGGGGGGGGGTCTGGTGGGTCTGGTGGGTCTGGTGGGTCTGGTGGGTCGTTCCGTCCACCGCCAGCCCTGTCAGGGCCACGGCGAGGGCTATCCAGAAGAGCAGCTCGAAGCTGCCCGAGAGGTGGTAGAGCCAGATGCCCACGGTGGGGGCGATGGCCATGGCCAGGTTGTTGCTCAGTCCGTAGTAGCCTATCCCCTCCGTGCGGCGCGACGACGGCAGCACGTCGATGGCCATCGTAGAGTTGGCCACGGTGAGCGCGCCGAAGGGCCCGCCGTGAAGGGTGCGCACGATGGTGAACAGCAGCAGCGTAGACGCCGCCAGGTAGCCAGCAAAGAAGATGGCGAAGGCCGTGAAGCACACCATGAGCACCGTCTTACGGGGGAACGTGTCGATCAGGTAGCCGCTGAACGGGCGGAAGAGCAGCGCCGTGACCGTGTAGCCCGACAGCACCAGGCCTATCACGTCCTTCGTGGCACCGAAGTGCTCGCTCAGGTAGAGCGGCAGCAGCGGAGTGAGCACGTAGAAGGCGAAGAACAGCGCGAAGTTCGCCGTCATCACCTTGCAGTAGTTGCGGTTCCAGAGTCGTTCCATCGGGGCAGTATCGTTATTACTCATGTCTGTTCCTGATAAGTCGAGATAATAATTATTACTGTAGGAGGCGACGTGTCTCACGTCGCAGCGGTAGGCTGGGTGACGACGTGTCTCACGTCGCAGCAGTCTGCCGGGTTGCGACGTGGGACACGTCGCCTCCTACTTGTGCGGTGCAAAGGTACGGCTTTTTGCCGACGTGGCCAAACCGGAGGAGGGGGAAAACATTTGGCCGCCGATGCTCACGCACCAGCGGCCTGAAAAAACCTTACTTATTTACACCCCGCCGCATGTTTGCCCTCGGCAGGGGTGTCTCGTCAGCGGCCCGGGCGGCCGCTGTGTGGGAATTATTCCTCGTCGTCCCAGAAGTCGGAGCCGCGGCGGGAGAGCACGTCGCGCTCGTCACTTACGCCGTTGGCCTCGTTCTTGTCGAGATGTAAGGAATTGACCATCATCTGCTGCAACTCTATGTGAAGTACTTTGGTTGCGGGTGTGATATACTGTTTCTTGTTCATAGCCTTGTTCTCCTTATTACTTGATGATTATTTTCTTTCCGTTTACAATGTAGAGTCCCTTTGTGGGCTGAGCCACACGCTGACCGTTCAAGTTGTAGTAGCGATCGCTGTTTGAGGTTTTTACCTTGATTGTCTCAATGGCCGTGGCATCGCCGAAACCAAAGAACTCGCGGGCGTTGCCGTCGCTGGCAATCTGTAAGTATATCTTTCCTGCACTAAGGCTGCTCTCGCCAATCCAGCGGTAGAAACCTACCTTGTCGTTCTTGTTGGCCAGCACATAAATGTCATCGCCTACGGCTGTTGTACCATCGGAAACGAGCAAGTCGTTGTTGCCCACAGCTTCGGCCGTAGCCACTACGGGGACATTGAAAGTGGTAGTTTCAGTTAGTCCCTCCTTGTAGAGGATGACTGGTGTATTTGCAGGTACTTTGTCGATTTCGGTCAGTTGTACATTCTCTCCATTTACTTTTGCGGTGTAAGCCGTGATTCCAAGCGCGTCTAAATTCAGAGCTTTTGAACCGTAATAGGTTGCATAACAGGCAGAAGTGATGCTCACGCTTTGGCTAAGACGGTAGATGGCAATGTTCTTCTGTGGACTTGCATAGCAAGCAAAGCGGGGACTTCCAGAGTTATACTGTATGTATCTGTCTGTGTTTACAGATGCACTACTTGTGGGGTAGTATTTGTTAATAATTTTGGCAACACCGTTGCTTATGTTTATAGTCCATTTCTCACTATCTCTTGTAACTGTTTCACTTTCATCCAACTCATTGTCATAGCCTCCTAAGTGGAGATAGTTGTTGGAGAGACTCGACTGTAGTGTCCAAGCCCCCTCTTCGCCTCCGAGAGTCAGTATTGCTACATTTTCAGGATCTGTTATAGTGTTTGAGTTGATGCTTACATTGACGGGATTGTGATACTTGTTGGTACCGGTAATGCCGCCCATAGCTTTGCTTCCACCTTCATAAACCAGAATCAGTTGGTCTCCAACTCTCAATGTGCTGGCATCGGTAACCTTTACAAAGTCGTTGGTCTGCCTGACAAATACCGTGACATTGTAATTGGCAGTCTTTGTTACTCCATTCTCAGTGTAAGTTACGGTGACAGTCTTTGCTCCAGCTGATGTGAGGTCGGGTGCGGAAACGGTGTAGTCTGTAACCTCTTTCGTCGTCTCGTCGTCGTAGTTTGCTGTTACTGTCAGTCCTTCATAGCTGAATGTTGAACCAGTGGCAAATTCAGTAGCATAGTCGCCCGAGAGCGTTATTCCAGTCAGTGTGGCAGGTGCTTTCACCTCTATAGAGTAGGTGGCAGTTTTTGTCACCTCGTTCTCTGTATAGGAAACTGTAACGGTTTGAGTACCCGTCGTAGACATGTCATAGCCCGAGAATGTGGCATCTTCTGTAACATCAGCTGTCTGTTCATCTTCGTAAGTTGCTGTTACAGTCATTCCGTTATGAGAGAATGTGTCTCCTTGATGGAATACGGTGGGATAATCGCCACTGAGGGCAATGGACTCAAGTGTTGATGTATAGTCGATATAATACTCGACCTTGCTGACTGTGACAAGACCGTTGCTGGAACCACTGGCACAGTCAATCTCTACCTTGTAAAAACTATTTGCTGTGGGTGTGGTAATTGCGAAAGTGTTCACTCCAGTTGCAATAGTGGCTGTTATTGTCTGAACGTTTGTAGTGAATTCAGCATCTGAGGCAACATAGAGCTTAAAACTATTTACCTTTCCAGATGTAAAAGCATCAACAGTAACGGCGACTTTCGTAATTGCTTTATCAATAGCTGCTTTTGTGGTGATAGTTCCTACAGAAGCATAGTTCTTGCGACCACACTTAATCTGCCCCAAACCAGTAGTATTGGTCCATCCGTTATTGTTATTGTTGAAACTTGTAGCTGTAACAACAAAACCATTATTAGTGGCATCAAAAGAAGCGGTATAACTACTGTTACCAGAGTTATAGTCCGAGCCAAACAGTGCGGTCTTATAGACCATTTCTTCACCAAAGGCAGACGTACCCACTCCCACCAGCAATGCCAGCAGGAGCATCATTTTCATTCGTAAAAGTTTTACCATAATTTGTATAATGTTAGTTGGACAATAAATGCTCCTTTTGCTTTCGGGCAGGCGCGGTGCCTGCCCCCTACATTGGGATGGGCTGTACTAACCTTATATAAAAAAGAAAGCGCAGACCTCCGACATACTCCTGTCCAGGTCTAGCACTACCCTTGTAATCCGTATGTTGAAGTCTGCGCACAGGGCGCATACTCCAATGGATTACAGTTTTACTCTTCTTTCCCTTTCGAGGTGCTAGTTCGGACAGGAATTGAGTGTCTCCGTGCGGGTCCTTCCCGCATTTTCGGGTGCAAAGGTACGCAGAAAAAACAAAACCGCAAAGTTTTTTCACAACTTTATTAATATAGGGCTTGCAAGTTTGACCGCTTCGCGTCTTACAAAAACAAATAAAAACCAATAAGTCATCGTTGCCGCTGCCGGCTTGCGGTAGTCCAAACGTCGCTTTTGCCGCGATTTCCCTACGGCGAAGGGGCAGGCGGTTTGGGTGACGCAGAATATTGGCGTAATGGGCAGTGCTCCCTTCTGTTGATGGGAAAGAGCCGTGGAAAAGTTGTCTTTGCACGTATTTTAAATGCAGAAAGGGTAAGGACAATCTACAAACCACGTCAGTGTTTGTACAAACGCCGACGTGGTTTGTACAAACGCCGACGTGGTTTGTACAAACACTGACAGCGTTTATAAATTTGAGACCCACCCCAAG
>CAMPCG010000069.1 GCA_946644025.1 uncultured Prevotellaceae bacterium
TACCCTTATCTGATGCCTCCGGCATCTTGCAGCCATTACCAAGATGTGTATAAAGGGTAGTTCCTTGGAGGGGAAGGAACGGTTTTCACAGATGCAGTGCTGGAGGCTTAAAGGCACACCCCTCCCCCAGCCCCTCCCCTATAGGGGAGGGGTGAGCGGCGGCCTACCTTTTCCCAAGAGGAGGGGTGAGCGGCGGACACCCACCAGTTTATACATATATCCAAGATGTGTATAAAGAAAAGTTTAGGGGAGGGGTGAGCGGCGGACTGCTTCCCCTCAAAACGGAGGAGGAGGGGTGAGCGGCGGACTACTTCCCCCTCAAAACGGAGGAGGAGGGGTGAGCGGCAGACGCCCTTACCTTGGAGGGGAAGGAATGAGAACACGGAGGAGGGGAAAGCCCCACGCACAGCCCCTCCCCCTGAGGAAGTGAGGAAGGGGAGCTGCGCGACGCGCTGTCAATCTGTGGTATCTGTGTGACAATGACATAAGCAGAATACGCGGAAAGGCACCGGCTTGGAACAGGGATGGGGGGGGAGTAAGTCTGTAAAAGATAGGAAAAAGTGTGAAAGAAGGGTAAAAAATTGCACGTTATTGAAGAATTTTGCCTACCTTTGCACCCGTCAGAACTAAGGTTCTGGCACTTTTTCGACCATTATATACTACAAGAAGCGTGAAAATAAAGCAAGTGCTCGACGCCCTTGAACATTTCGCGCCCCTGCCGCTACAGGAGAGCTGGGACAATGCTGGCCTGCAGATTGGATTGACAGAGGCGGAGGTTTCAGGGGCATTATTGTGTCTGGACGTCACCCCCGACGTGGTAGACGAGGCCGTGCGGCGGGGCTGCAACCTGGTGGTGAGCCATCACCCCCTGCTCTTCCGCGGGCTGAAGCAGGTGGCCGATCTGAACGACGTGCAGCGTACGGTGAGGCGGGCCATCATGGAGAATGTGGCCGTAGTCTCGATGCACACCAACATGGACAATGCCCGCGGCGGTGTGAACTGGAAGATTGCCGAGAAGCTGGGGCTGAGCGACGTGGAGTTCTTCGCCCCCAAGACGGTGGGCGACGTGCAGGGCGGCAGCGGCGTGACGGGATTGCTGGCACAGCCGGTGGAGGCCCGCACGTTCATCGAGAGGGTGAAGCAGACGTTCGGCGTGGAGTGTGCCCAGTGCAACGAGCTGCTGCGGCGGCCAGTCCGAAAGGTGGCCATCTGCGGCGGTGCGGGCGACTTCCTGCTCGATGAGGCCATCGCCCTGGGGGCCGATGCGTTCATCACGGGCGAGATGCACTATCATGCCTACTTCGGCCACGAGCAGGAGATACAGATATGCGTCATAGGGCACTATCAGAGCGAGCAGTTCACGGCCGAGGTGTTCCGCGACATCATCGAAAGCCGATGCCCCGGGGTGAAGTGCTGCATGGCAGAGACGAATACTAATCCAATATTATATGTGTAACCGGAGTGAAGAGAAAGTGAAGGGAAAGTGAAAGAGAAGTGAAAGGGACGTTACCTTCTGCCATGACGGAAGTGCTGTAACTATCGTCCCTTTCCCTTCCCCTTCACTACCCTTTCACTCCATTTCACTCCCCAAAAAAGAAAAAAACATGGCAAAGAAAGATCCTACGGACTTGACGGTAGAAGAGCGTCTGAAGACCCTCTACCAGCTGCAGACGGCCCTGTCGGCCATCGACGAGAAGAAAGCATTGCGCGGTGAGCTGCCGCTCGAAGTGGAAGACCTGGAGGCCGAGATAGAAGGTCTCACCACGCGCATAGACCGCATCAAGAACGAGATTGGCGAGTTTGAGCGCGCCATTTCGCAGAAGAAGGGCGAGATCGTTGAGGCTCAGGCCAACGTGGACCGCTATAAGGGCCAGCTGGACATTGTGCGCAACAACCGCGAGTATGACACGCTCTACAAGGAGATAGAGTTCCAGACACTGGAGATAGAGCTGTGCAACAAGAAGATTAAGGAGGCAGAAGGCCGCATAGCCGAAAAGCAGGTCGAGCTGGAACAGAGCAAGGAGCAGTACGAGGAGAAGAACGGCGACCTGGAGCTGAAGCGCGGCGAGCTGGACGAGATTATCGAAGAGACCCGCGCCGAGGAGGAGCGTCTCAGGGAGAAGGTACACGACTACGAGGCCAAGATTGAGCCGCGCCTGCTCGCGTCGTTCAAGCGTATACGCAAGAACGCCCGCAACGGACTGGGCATCGTCTACGTGCAGCGCGACGCCTGCGGAGGCTGCTTCAACAAGATTCCGCCCCAGCGACAGCTCGACATCAAGATGCACAAGAAGATTATTGTATGTGAGTATTGCGGACGCATCCTCATCGACCCCGAACTGGCTGGAGTGAAGACCGAGAAGCCCGTCAGCGACGACAAGAAGGCCGCACGCAAGCGCACCGCCACGGCACGTAAGACGGCCTCGTCGAAGAAAGCCACCGACGCTAACGACATAGAGTAATATATGTGTAACTGGAGCGAAGGAGGAGTGAAAGGGGAGTGAAAGGGACGTTACCTTCTGCCATGACGGAAGTGCTGTAACTATCGTCCCTTTCCCTTCCTTTCCCTTTCAATTCCCCTTCACTCCCCTTTCACTTCCCTTCACTCCCCTATAAAAGAAAAGAAAGGACATGAAGCGTATATTTTTGTTTTTAGCCCTGGGGCTTACGTCGTTGGCGGCTCAGGCTCAGACCCGCGACGGCGGCATATCAGACAAGATGCTGCGCGAGATGGAGAAGGAGCAGAAACTCACCCCGGCCGACAAGGCCCTGATGAACGCCATCGCCGCCAACGCCATTGACAACGTGGCCGTGAACCACCAGAACGCCGGCGCGCTGGACACGAACTTCAGCATCGAGACGAAGCGGCAGAGCATCACCGACCAGCAACAGTCGGGACGATGCTGGATGTTCTCGGGATTCAACGTGCTGCGCGGCGTCTACCTGCTCAAGACCGACTCCGTGCAGGTGGAGTTCTCGGAGGCATACCTCTTCTTCTACGACCAGCTGGAGAAGGCCAACCTCATGCTGCAGGGCTGCATCGACAACGGCACGAAGCCCATCGACGACCAGCGCGTGCAGTTCTTCTTCCATTATCCGCTGAGCGACGGCGGCACGTTCTGCGGAGTGGCCGACCTGGCCGACAAGTACGGTCTGGTGCCCCGCGAGGCCATGCCCGAGTCGTTCGCATCTGAAAACACCGCCAAGGCCAGGCAGCTGCTCTCCTCGAAGCTGCGCGAATACGGACTGCAGCTGCGCGAAATGGTGCAGAAGGGAAAGAAGGCTGCCTCGATAGAGAAGGCCAAGACGCGGATGCTCTGCCAGATATACCACATGCTGCAGTACACCATCGGAGACCCGCCACAGAAGTTCACCTACACCTTCCGTTCGAAGAAAGGCAACGCCGTGGGCGAGGCCGAGGAGTACACCCCGCAACAGTTCTACAAGAAAGTGGTGGGCAAGAAGCTCAACGGCACGTTCATCATGGTGATGAACGACCCGCGCCGCCCCTACTACAAGACCTTCGAGGTGGAGCTGGACCGTCACACCTACGACGGCCACAACTGGAAGTACGTGAACCTGCCCATGGACGACATCGAGGAAATGGCCATTGCCACCCTGCGTGCCGGACATAAGCTCTACTCATCATACGACGTGGGCAAGATGCTCGACCGCAAGCGCGGCTATGCCGACACGGAGAACTTCGACTACGGCTCGCTCTTCGGCACCACCTTCGGCATGGACAAGGCGGAGCGCATCTCGACCTTCGACAGCGGCTCCACCCACGCCATGACGCTCTGCGCCGTAGACCTGGACAAGAAGGGACGCGCAACGAAGTGGAAAGTGGAGAACTCATGGGGAGCCACGTGGGGACAGCAGGGATGCCTCATCATGACCGACCGCTGGTTCCGCGAGTATATGTTCCGGCTCGTTGTGCCCGTTGACTACGTACCGGCAAAGGTGATGCAGGCCTGGCAGACCGAACCCGTCATGGTCATGCCCGAAGACCCCCTCTTCCTGCCAGACGAGTGAGAAGGGAGAAGTGATGAGTGAGAAGTGATGAGTGATGAGTGATAAGTGATAAGTGATAAGTGATAAGTGATAAGTGATAAGTGATAATCGATAAGCGAAGAGTCATAAGTAAAAAGTGAAAGGGACGGTAATTCATAGTCTCCTGTTGATATTGTGCACGTTCTTCGTATGTGCTGCCTCGTGTGTTGCCAAGGTGAAATACCCTGGCAACCGATACTTCATTTACCGCTACACCCTGCGCGACAAGGCAGCCACCAACTACTCCCTTCACCACCCCCATCGCTTTCTCTCACGGCGCAGCCTGGAGCGGCGCGAGCGGCAACACCTTCCGCTCGACTCCACCGACCTGCCCGTGTGCCGTCACTATGTCAGGCAGTTCGAGGTCGACGGGGCACAGGTCGTGGGCACCAGCCGATGGCACAACACCGTGCTGGTGCGCTCGTGCGACTCGCTGCTGCTCGAGCGGCTGGCCAAGCTGCCGACGGTGAGCAAGAGCCGCTGCGTGTTCATTGCTCCCGACAGCATCGACAACCCTACAGAGGTGATGCCCATGATTCGCCAAGGGTTTAACAAGTGGGACTCGGTGAAGAACGACCCCTTGGGCATGGCCCGCCCGCAGATAGAGATGCTTCACGGCGACAGCCTTCACGAGGCCGGCCTGCGCGGACAGGGCATGATGATTGCCATCCTCGACGGCGGCTTCCAGAACTACGACCGCATACCTGCGCTTTCGAAAGTGCGTATAGCAGGTATGCGCGACTTCGTCCCCCCGTGCGGAAAGAGCAACGCCTCAAGGCAGACAGCCCTCTACCAGATAGACCACGGCACAAAGGTCTTCTCCGCCCTCGCCGCTCAGGCCCCCGAGGTCATCATGGGCACAGCCCCCGAGGCCACCTACTGGCTGCTGCGCTGCGAAGACCCGCTGACGGAGCAGCCCGTGGAGGAAGACTACTGGACAATGGCTGCCGAAATGGCCGACTCGGCGGGTGCAGACGTCATCAACTCGTCGTTGGGGTATTACAAATACGACAACGCCCTCTGCACCTACCGCCTTCAGGACCTTGACGGAAAGACGGCCTTCATCTCACAGTCAGCCTCCATGCTGGCCCGCAAGGGCATGGTGCTCTGCAACTCGGCCGGCAACAGCGGCATGGGACAGTGGAAGAAGATTGGCGTGCCGGCTGATGCGCCCGACATTCTCACCGTAGGGGCCATCAACAAGGAGCGCCACATTGCCACCTTCAGCAGCGTTGGACCCTCGCAGGACGGGCGCGTGAAGCCCGACGTCGTGGCCCAGGGTGCCCCGACGGCACTGCTCTCCGGGCGCGGCACGCTACTCCACGACATGGGCACCTCGTTTTCCACACCCATCATCAGCGGACTCGTGGCCTGTCTGTGGCAGGGACACCGCAACATGACAGCACTCGAAATCATCGACCTCGTGCGCCGATGCTCCGACCAGCACGACAACCCCACCAACATCTTTGGCTATGGCATTCCGGACTTCTGGAGAGCACACACTCTCGCTCTTTGAGCTCAACAGCCTCGTCAGGCAGACCATCGAGTATGCCCTCGACCGTGAGTATTGGGTCGAGGCCGAGTTGTCGGAGTGTCGTGAAAGCCGCGGCCACTGCTACATGGAGCTCATCCAGTACGACGACGCCACCTCCTCAGCCCTCACCTCACGCCCCTCGCCCCAAAGAGTGCCCATCGCCCGCGCCCAGGCCCGCTGCTGGCGCACACAGTGGCTGATGCTCCAGCCCATGTTTGAGCGCGCCACCGGCCAGCAGCTGCACGCGGGGATGAAGGTAAGGCTGAAGGTCTACCCGCAGTTTCACGAGGCATACGGCTTCTCCTGGATTGTCACCGACATCGACCCCACCTACACCCTTGGCGACATGGCGCGTCGGCGTCAGGAAATCATCGCCCAGCTGAAGGCCGAGGGCGTCTTCGACATGCAGAAGTCGCTCGACCTGCCGCTGCCATGCCTCAACATCGCCGTCATTTCGAGTGCCACCGCAGCCGGCTATGGCGACTTCGAGGGCCAGCTTGCCAGCTCTCCCTTCGCCTTCCGCACGCAGCTCTTCCCCGCCACGATGCAGGGCGAGCAGGTGGAGCAGAGCATCATCGCGGCCCTGGACCAAATATATAGTAAATTAGAAAAGAAGAATGATAAATATGGCTGCAATCAGCCATCCGATTCTGTCGTATCGGGCACTCATATTTCTCATTTACCATCTTTAATTTCCGATTTCGACTGTGTCGTCATCATCCGTGGCGGCGGAGCTACTGCCGACCTCTCGGGCTTCGACACCCTGGTCCTGGCCGAGAACGTGGCCCAGTTTCCACTGCCCATCATCACCGGCATAGGCCACGACCGCGACGAGAGCATCCTCGACATGGTGAGCCACACCCGCGTGAAGACCCCCACCGCGGCTGCCGCCTTCCTCATAGACCAGGCCCAGGCCGTGCTCGACGCCATCGACGACGCTCAGGAACGCCTTGCCCGCCATACCCGCCAGAAGCTCTCTACGCTCAACGCCCAGCTCTCGACGCTCACCGGCATACTGCCCCAGCTTTTCGCCAAGCTCAAGACCCGGCACGAAGCCCGCCTTGACAGCCTCACATCGCGTCTCGGCGCTGCCCTGCGCCAACGAATCATCGGCGACCGCGGCAAGCTCGACAGCATGGAGAGCCGTATGCCCATCATCATCGACCGCCGCCTGATTACCGAGATGCACCGCCTGCAGCTACTGGAGGCGAAAGCCCAAAGCCTTGACCCCGCATTACTCTTACAGCGCGGTTACAGCATCACCATGAAAGACGGGAAAGCGGTTAAGGACGCCCAAAACCTGAAGCCCGGCGACAAGATAGAAACTCGGCTGGCCAAGGGCAGCATCACATCCGTCGTTGAAAATATGGCCTCCTGTCCTTCGGTCTAAAAATGTCCTTCTGTCTAAAAACAAAGTCCTTATGTCAAAAGAAATGAAATACGAAGAGGCCTTCGCCCAGCTTCAGACCATCGTGCGCAAGATGGAGGGCGACGAGTACAGTATAGACGAAATTGCTGTGCAGCTGAAGACTGCACAGCAATTAATCAAGTTCTGCAAGGACAAGCTGACCCGTACAGAAGAGGAAATCAAGAAGATTCAGGAGCCTGACTCTTAGAGTCTCAAGCCCACTGCAAGCGACTGGAAGCCAGGTCCGCGGTCTTTCTTGAGCACGCTCATGGGCGAGTACTTGCAGTAGACGCCGATTTTGCCGATGTGAACGATTCCCAGCACGTCGACCGTGAAGGGCCGGTGGCCTATGTCCTTGGTTGTGATGTCGAACTGGTTGTCGCCATCCTCGTAGTAGTTACGCATACGGCCCCAGAAGTTCCAGTTCACCTGGGCACCCAGCGAGATGGCAAACGACTTGCTGAAGCGCTGCTTGACCAACAGGGGAACGTTCAGCGACGTAGTATGCACGTTAGACGACAAATCGTCCATCTTCTGGTCGGGCGTGTGTACCCACACCCAGTCGTCCACCTTTCCGAACATCTTGTCGTGTCCCTTCAGCGTGTAGCGGCGCCAGTTGAAGCCCAGACCGGCCGAGAAGGTCGTCTTCCAGTCTTTCGGCGTGTAGTCGTACTGGAACACCGTCCAGTTGAACTCCCACGAACGGAACGGAGCGAAGTTCACACCGTCGGGCGTGTCTATCGGGATGTTCACACCCACGGCGACGTGCATCGACCAACGGTCGTTCTCGTCCTTTCCCTGACCCATGTCGATGGCGCTCTTGTCCACGGCCTCGTCGTCGTCGTGGTTCACAATTGTTTCGGCATTGGCAGTCATTCCGACGGCCAGAAATGCCAGCAAAAACAGTTTCTTCATGTTCTATTTCTTGTGTTAAGTAATAAAAAGACGCGTTCTATATAACTATGGCTATTACACCGCTTTGCAGTAGGAGGCGACGTGTCTCACTTCGCAACAATCTACCGGATTGCGACGTGGGACACGTCGCCTCCTAATTGTGCGCGGCAAAGGTAAACAAAAAAGCCGAAAGCACAAAACTTT
Organism: uncultured Prevotellaceae bacterium; assembly: GCA_946644025.1. The sequence goes on from CAMPCG010000069.1 coordinate 8,091, forward strand.
CGGCGTAATTATTTCAAAGGCCACCACATTTGCCCATGCTGCACAGCCTGACGGCAGCTTGAAGATGGAAAGATACGTCGAAAATGGCCTGGAGCTACGGGCAGCCTCACCGTCAGCGCGGTTATGGCGAAAATAAAACAAGTTGTTTTTACTTTTTCGATGTCGGACGGCACTTTCAGTGTAATCACAGAACGGCTGACTATCAACAGCTTTCACGCCAATTTTGCCCCCTCCATCTTCTTGGGGCAGAGGTGTTCCAGCGCGCACTTCTCGCAGAGCGGGCGCTGGGAGCGGCACACATAGCGGCCGTGGAGCAGCAGCCAGTGGTGAGCGCGAGGTATGTCGTCGGGGGGAATGTTGCTCACCAGCTCGCGCTCCACCTTCAGCGGCGTGTTGGCCGATGGCGGCACGAGGCCCAGGCGGTGGCTCACGCGATAGACGTGGGTATCTACAGCCATCGTGGCCTGTCCGAAGGCTACGGCCTGAATGACATTAGCCGTCTTACGGCCCACGCCCGGCAGAGTGAGCAGCGCGTCCATGTCATGAGGCACCTCGCCGCCAAACTGCTCCACGAGCCGCTGGGCCATGGCCACCAGATGGCGGGCCTTGCTGTTAGGATAGCTCACGCTCTTGATGTAGTCAAGCACCTCGTCCTCCCCCACCCCAGCCATAGACCGGGCATCGGGGAAGCGGCTGAAGAGCGCAGGCGTCACCTGGTTGATGCGCTTGTCGGTACACTGCGCACTGAGGATGACGGCACAGAGCAACTGGAACTCGTTGCCATAGTGCAACTCGGTGTCTACGCTCGGCATAGCCTGGCGGAAGTGGTCCAGCACCAGGCGGTAACGGTCTTTCTTTCTCATCGTGCGGCAAAAGTACGAATAATTTGCGACGTGCAGCGGCACTTAAATATTAAATAATGTGTAAAATGCAGATTATTTCCCGGATAATTAGTAATTTTGTGGCCGTCAATCGGCAACAGGAACAAACAATGATAAAAGAAATAATCAAACATAATGAGGAGATGAAACCTAACTCGCAGCGGATGCAGGTGTTAAGAAAATATTTTGCGGGTTGCTTCACTAAAGAGGGTACTTTCGATTTAGATTGCTTCAAGGAACTGATACGTGACGAAGTGGAAATTACCCGCGAAGGCTACTCACTAGGATTCCTTGGCAAAGATTACGCCAACCTGATAGCATCGATAGACACGACGACGGTGATAGAGCCCGACGAAGAACACAACAGCCAGCCGGAAAACCGAGATAGCGAGAACATCTACATTAGCGGTGACAACCTAGACGCGCTGAACCATCTCTTGAAGTCGTATGCCGGAAAGGTGAAGTGCATCTATATCGACCCGCCCTACAATACAGGGTCAGATGGATTCATCTATAACGACAAGTTCCGCTTTACGACAGAGGAATTGGAAAAAAAGTTGGGGATTGACGAGGACGAGGCGAAGCGCATCCTCAACATGACCTCCCGTGGCAGCAGCACGCACTCCGCCTGGCTGATGTTTATGTCGCCACGCCTGCAACTGGCACGAGGTTTACTTTCTAAAGACGGTGTTATCTTTATCTCAATAGATGACAACGAACAGGCCAATCTGAAACTATTGTGCGACTTTGTCTTTGGCGAGGATAACTTTGTGGCAAATATAGCTTGGAAACATACGCAACAGAGTAAAAACGACGAACTTCATTTCTCGCGCCAATATAATGCCATCCTTGTGTATGCCAGAGACATTTACAATTTACCGAATTTCCGTTTTGAAAGGACAAAAGAAGACAACCTAAACTATTCTAATCCAGACAACGACCCTAAGGGTAAATGGAGAAGTGGCGACGTAAGAAGCCCAAACTTTCGCAAAACCCTTTGCTATGACATTACTGCTCCGGATGGAAGCATCATCCACTCGCCCGAGAATGGCTGGAGATGGTCGGAAGACACCATCCGAGAGAAGATTGCATCAGGTGAAATAATATTTAATGCTAACAATACTGGCATTATCAGAAAAATATATTTAAGTGACCAAGATGGGAGGATGCCTGAGAACCTATGGGATGGGGAGGCATTTGGAACGACAAGGCAAGCAACTGCAGAAATCAAACAATTATTTGATGGCAGGCAAGCATTCGAAACGCCCAAGCCCACCCTACTAGTCAAGAGAATCATCTCGCTGGCCACAGATGACAATGACATAGTGCTGGACTTCTTTTCTGGTTCTGGCACGACAGCCGATGCAGTAATGCAAATGAATTGTGAAAAAGAAGGAAGTAAAAGAAAATTCATCTGTGTTCAGTGGAGTGAAACAGTGAGGGAAGGAAGCGAAGCACAAGCATTGGGGTTCCACACCATTGACGAAATAGGTCAAGAACGCATCAAACGAGCTGCAAAGAAGCTTAGGGAGGAGAACCCGCTGTTTCACGGAGACTTGGGGTTCAAACACTACACGCTGCGTGAAGTTCCTGAGAATGTGCTGGACAAGTTGGAGGAATTCGATCCTTCGCAGTCGGGCTTTGCCAACAACTTGTTAGAGGAGTTTGGCCGCGAGACAGTATTGGAGACGTGGAAAGTGCGCGACGGCTATGGCATGAACGCCCACGTAGTACCTGTGGTGCTGGCCGACTATACGGCATACCAGTGTGGCGACCACCTTTATTTTACCGACGAGGGCATGAGCCAGGAAGCCATCACGGCCTTGGTGGACAAGTATAGCGAGGCTGACGACTGGGGGCCTCACTATGTGGTGCTCTTCGGCTATAGTTTCAACTTCGGCGAACGTCGTGGGCTGATGGACAATCTACCACTGCTTA
>CAMPCG010000070.1 GCA_946644025.1 uncultured Prevotellaceae bacterium
ACAAGCGGCGCACCGACTTCCGCAAGTTCTTCCGCCAGGTCTACAACAGCGGCATTGCCCGCATCAACCTCACCAAGCGCCATCCGGGCACGCTGAAGCTGGTGCACCTGTTGCCCACGTTCTTCACCCTTGGTGTCATCGCCCTGGTGCTCATCTCGGCCGTCGGCCGTCTGCTGATGCACTATGTCGACAACGACCAGTGGCGCTGGCTCTGCCTGCTGCCCTGGCTACCTATTATATTATATAGTGGTGTCATCTGTGTGGACTCCGCCGTCAAGAACCGTAACCTCAAGGTGGGACTGCTCAGCATTCCCGCTGCTTTTGTCCAGCTGATGGGCTACGGCCTGGGCTTCATCGAGTCATGGTGGAAGCGCTGCGTGCTGAAGAAAGACGAGTTCCAGGCGTTCGAAAAGACTTTCTACAAGTAGGTTTTCCTCAGTGTAGAGTGTAGGATGATTACGAGAAAAAGCACCAAAAAGAATCTAATGGGAAGGAAAAAAGACATAACGAAGGGAAAAGACACTGCGGGAGAGATGGCGGTAGCAAACTCTACACTCTACACCCTACACTCTACACTAAAAACAGAAAAGCTGACCATAGCCGACTGGTCGCCTGACGACCAGCCGCGCGAGAAGTTGCGCGACCGCGGCGCCGAAAGTCTAAGCAACGCCGAGCTCATTGCCATACTGATCGGCTCGGGACGTCCCGGCATGACTGCAGTAGAGCTGATGCAACAGATACTCAGCGACTGCCGGGGCAGCCTGAACACACTGGGCAAGATGAGCATTGGCGAACTGTGCCAGTACAACGGCATCGGTGAAGCCAAAGCCATCACCATCCTCGCTGCCTGCGAACTGGGCAAGCGACGCCAGATGGAAAGCCCCGAAGAACGCCAGGAACTGAGCACCGCCACCCGCGTGTACAACCACATGCGCCCCGTGATGCAAGACCTCGACGTAGAAGAATTCTGGGTGTTGCTCATGAACCAGAACTTTCGCCTCATCAAGAAAGTGCGCATAGCTCATGGCGGCATCTCAGAAGTGAGCGTCGACATTCGCATCATCATGCGCGAAGCCGTACTGGCCAACGCCACCATTCTGGCCGTCTGCCACAACCATCCCAGCGGCAGCATCCGCCCCAGCAAGGCTGACGATGCTCTTACGCAAAGCATACGGAAGGCCTGTGAAGTGATGCGCCTGAAACTGATGGACCACGTCATCGTGACAGACGGCAACTACTATTCCTACCACGAGGCAGGCAGACTCTGAGGCATCCACACCTGAACGACTGATTCAGTGTGAGACCATCCTATGCAATTCACCCCTACAACACTCAACGCAGGTGTTGCAGGGGTGAATTGCATAGGGCTGAGACGTTACTCTGCGCCAGCCATGATGTTGGTGACAGCGACAATGTCGCCGATGCCCACCTGACCGTCGGCGTTGAGGTCGGCGCGTTGCATCTGTCCATCATCGGTGGTGCTTCCAGCCATGATGTTGGTAATGGCAACGATGTCGCCAATACCCACCTGTCCGTCGCCATTGACGTCGCCACGCTGTGCAATGACGGGGCTGATGGCCGACGGCGGCGTCAGCTGGGTGTTGCCCACGTTGTCAGTGGCAAGAGCGAAGAAGCGGAGCTTCGTGGCGTCGGAATTCTCAGGCAGCACATATTCGTATTGCGAGTCGAAGCTCTCGCCGAAGTACTCAAACTCCTCGCCGTTACGCGAGACATAGTACTTGTAGCGTGCCACTCCCGAGAGACTGTCGTAGCCCTCGCAGTTGATGTGCACCTTGCCTTCGTAGGCCACAGCCGACAACATCTGCGACGTTGGTGCCTCCAGGTCGAGGGTGTTCACGTAGACGTTGGTCTCGATGGGCTCGTTGTAGTCGAAGATGATGGTGGCCTGGTTCTGTAGCTGTGAGCCGCTTGCCAGTCCTGGCAGCAGGTTGACGGTGAAGGTGACGTAGCCCTCGCCCTCAGGTGCCTCCACGTTGGGTGGCAGCTCGATGCCCTCGATGTCCCACGAGAGGATGTTACCCTCGCGCGACATGCGCCAGGCATAGCCGATGCCGTCGTGACTGGTGGAGCCGAAACGCACGGAGGAGACGTCGAACACGTTCTCGTCGAGCACGTCGGTGATGCGTATGCGGTAGGCGGGTGCTGTAGCCTCAGCCTTGTTCTCGAAGAGGATGCGGTACTGTACGGTCTGCGTCTGTCCGATGAAGTGCTCATCGCCGTAGCCTGCAGGTCCCACCATTTCGTTGGGGTCGATGGAGGTGACCACCTGGTCGGCACCTACCTCCGAGTCGACGGACTCGAAGTCCTTCAGGGCGTCGTGGATGGCTTTTTCGCGTCCGAACTCCCAGAAGAAGCGTGTACGGATGGCGGGAGCGACCTCACCCACCTTGCTGACCACGTCGGCGGCGCTGTAGGCATCGCTGAGGCCGGGCACGGCGTCGAACAGCTCATCGCGGATGTCGCCAGCAACCGACTGTATGGTCTGGAGCGGGATGTTGTCTTCTTCCTTCTTTTTCCTCAGGTGCTCCAGGCTGCGGCCTGTGGCTTCCTCAATCTCGGTAATCTTGGCATCAGGCAGCACCGTGTTGTAGAGCCAGTTGCTGAAAGCTGTCATGGTGCGGTCCTTGACGACGTCGACAATCTTCTTACCGGCGTATGTGGCCACGGCGATGACGGTGCCGGTGCCGACGATGCGGCGTGGTGCCTGATAAGAGGGGCTGGGTGTATTGTCAATGGTTAACTGGGTGCCACAGCAATACATTGTGAAAGTGTAGCTCTCGAAGGGATCCAGGCCAGGGCAGAAGAAGGTGGGGCAGCGAGCCTCCTCGCCACCCAGTTCGGCCATGGTGCAGCGGACGACGCCCGTGTCGCAGGGCAGGTCAGCATAAAGCGGCATAATGTCGTCGCTGCAGGGGATGGCCAGGAAGAACGACTCGGTGGGCTGGTCGCTGATGTTCTCGATGGTAACATCGAACGGTGTGGGGATGAAGAGCCGCGTGGCGGAAGCACCATAATAATGAATGCGCACGGGGAAGTCGCCCGCCACAACCGGCTCGCCGAAGGTCAGGCTGTAGCCTCCACAGCGCGAGTCGTTGTCGCCACCCTGTCCGACGCCCATGTTCAGCTCCACGAAGTAGGTGCCTGGCTCAAGATTGGTCTGCAGGATGCGGGCCGCAGCGAGGTCAGGAAAACGTTTGTCGATGAATGTCAGGCTACCGTCGTCCTCTTGGCGGTAGAGACTAATATACCACAGTCCGACGTTGTGAGCCGTGTCGGGCTCGTAGATGAGGCTGACGGAGTTCTGCACCTCCATGCGGTAGATGTCAACGAAGTCGATGGTGTCGTCAGAGCGCTGGTAGCCCAGGTGTCCCGTCAGCTTCTGGCCGTCCTTGATGAGCTGTGCATGCTCGTAGTCATCGTTAGGCTCGGCGTCGTTGGGATAGTAGTTGGGCGTGAAGTCGCAGCGCAGCGCGTAGCCTCCCTCGCCCTCTTGGTCATGGGAACCGCGACCGCCATAGACTGAGACATAGTAAGTGCCAGCCCCGGCATCGGGGATGCGGAGGTGGCGCACCTTGTTTTCAAGATTCTGGTCCTCATCGCTGACGAACTCACCGCGGCCGACGTACTCCTCGCCGTTCCAGCCGTAGACTTCGAACTGATAGACATAAAGATCGTCGCTTGAGGTCAGCGTTACGGTCACTTCACCGTCGCGGGGCACCTCAAGGCGGTAGCAATCCACTTGGTCCTCAACAGTCGGGTTGTTAGAGTCGTCCAGCGAGGTGTAGTCCCTGTAGCCTAAGCGGCCCGTCACGGTGCGTCCTGCGGGCAGCAGGGTGCCCGTGCCTAACTCGTCGTTGGGTTCGGCATCGTTGGCGTAGGGGCAGGGGGTGAAGCGATAGTTCAACGTGTACGAGGTATCGTAGACGAAGGTGGCAGGGCAGGCCAACTGGATGTAGAATGTACCTGACATGGCATCGTAGAAGTCAAGATCGGCGCTTTTCCACTCGTCATCCTTGAAATTCAGATTACCCAGCTGGACTAGTTCGCCGTTGCTGACGCAATAGAATCCACACCAGTCGAAATGGAACTCGCTGAGAGTGGCCTCGATGTGAATGGAGCCTTCTTCAGGCTGCTCAATCTTGAACCATGCCTCGTGGACGTTCTCCGAGAATGTGCCTTGGACAGTTTTGCCACTCTCCAGTAGCGTTGCCGTCTGCCAAGAGTCGCCTTGTGCCGACATGGCCAAGGGCAATGCCAGCAGCAGTAGGAGTAGCTTCATTTTCTTCATAAGTTGTACTTTTTGATGAATGATTTAGTTGAATGAGACTAGAAAGTGACCACAAAAGTACAACTTACTGCATAACAATGACTTGCAAATCGTCATAATCGACTTGCAAATGATGTTTCGTTAGTCGTTTTAGGGCTTATTGCTGGCTCTTCCACTCGTTGGGGGTGGTGCCTGTCACCGCTTTGAATGCTCGGAAGAATGATGATTCAGTAGAGAAGCCCGACACCATCCATACCTCAGCCATCTTTATGTCGGGCTGCCGCAGCATCAGGTCTTGGGCGTGCCTGACGCGGTAGCCGCTGACGAACTGTGAGAACGAACAGCCAGTGCCCAGGTTGATGGCGGCAGAGACGGCATTGCGATTGGTGCCAAGGCGGACTACCAGGTCGTTGAGCTTCAGCTCGCTGTCAAGATAGATGTGGTCTTGTTCCATCAAGGCAAGGATGCGCTGCATCAGGTCATCACTGTCGGTGGGCGGCGCGGGGGTGCGGAGTTGCGGAGGAACGGGGGTGAGAGGGGGCGAGACTGTCGCTGCGACATTGTCGCGTCTTACGAAGAAGGCCAAATAGAAGAAAACAGCGACGAGCAGCAAGGCCAAAAGCACGAGCCAGAGCCATGAGGAGGAGCTACTACTTGCCGTGCCGGGTTGTGCCAGATGAAGCAGGAACACCGTGGCCAAAGGCGAGTAGTTGTCGTTGTCAAGCGTGCCGCCTACGGGGCGGTTGTAGTTGATGCCCCCCGTAATGAGCAGGTTGCCCTCGTCAGTAAGCAGGATCTGCGGCCATCCGGCTTCGGGCAGCGGGTCGGTGTAGTAGAGGGTAACGGGGGCTGGCCGTTTGTCGTACTCCACGCTGACGATGTAGTGGCGGTTGTCCTTGTCAATGCCGTGTACGTAGCCGCGATGCGCACTTCGGTCAGCAATGACCGGGCTGTAATAGTTAATCACTCCACCAAGCCCTTCCTTCGGCACGGGGCAGACGGTGGGCAACAGGGTGAAGGTGGTGTCGCGCACCAGCATGAAAGCCAGTTGGCGGTATGGATCCCAGGCGGTGCTGTCGCCCTCGCTCCAGTCCTGCACAGGCAGCAGCCAGGCGTAGTCGCCCTTGTCCTCGTCGCCAATGAAGCCCGTGTTGTTACAAAAAGGAGCCTCATAGAACAGCGGCTGCCAACGTCGCAGCAGCGGTACGTGGAGCGGCGCGCCCTTCAGGCGGTCGGCGACGTCGCTCATCAGCGGTTCGCCGTGCGTGCCACCGTTTCCGAGGATGAGCACGTCGCCAGAGCTGGTGCGTAGCATGTAGGGCGAGGCACGCCCGACCGTCACCTCTTTGGCGAAATGGAAATGGCGGTCGCCGTCGAAGAGCTCGATGCTGTCGCCGGCATACCAGTTGCCCGCCACGACCACACGCCCGCTGTCGATCTCGAGAGCCGAGGCCAGCGCACGCTTGGTCTCGAAACAGCTGAAGGCGCGGAAGGTGTGCGTCGCAGGGTCGTACTCCTCCACGGGGAAGGTCTGTCCGATGCCCAGCGGCTTCTCACTGCCGCCGCCCAGCAGCACCTTCCCAGAACTGAGCACGACGCAGATGCCGTTGTCGTGCGGGAACGCTGTCTCCATGAGATGCCACTGGCCGTCGCGGTAGTACTCAGCCGTAGCCGTTGGTACGAAGTTCGTGGTGTGGCCGCCCACCACCGTCACCTCGCCATTGACGCAGAAGGCTGCATGGGCGCTACGCGGAATGTTCAGGTCGGGCAACCGCTCGACGCCTATTTTCACCATCGGCACATGGCTGCAAGTATCAGCTTCGCCTTGACGCGATTCGCCACGGTGAGCAATGGGGGCACCGAGAAGTGCCGCGCCACCTAAATAATATAATAAGGTTAAAAGCCGTATCATGTACCCTATATGCAGTTATCGGCTGCAAAGATACATCTTTTTCCTGACTTACAGCATACATCTCCGAAATATTTCGTATTTAAACTTCAGATATTTTGCACTCAACTTAACCAATAAGACACTTGAAAAGGGCGGTTTTGTAAACAAAACAGTAAAAATCAGCCCGAACAATGCAAAAAACTTAACCAAAAACTTGCAAGACTCAACCAAAATAGTTAACTTTGCAGCGTAAAACGGTTAAGTTATGGATGCAAAACGAATCAAAGAGCTGTGCGCCTTAGGCGAGAACAGCAGAGTACAATACAAACTCCGCCTTGACGGCCCGACGAAAATAGCCACCGAGATAGTAGCCTTTGCCAACTACCACGGAGGAGTAATCCTTGTCGGCGTAGAGGACAAGACCGGCGAGATTGTAGGCCTCAGCTACGACGAGGTGCAACAAGCCAGCCGCGACATTGGCAATGCCGCCAACAACAACGTGCGCCCCACCATCTACCTGCAGACAGAGACCGTCGATGTAGACGGCAAAATAGTGCTCGCCATCCATGTAGACGAGGGCGACAACAAGCCCTACAAAGACCAGAGCGGCAACATCTGGATAAAACAAGGCAGCGACAAACGCCGCATTCTGGAGAACGACGAGATACTCTCCATGTTCCAGGAGTCTGGCCGATACCGCCCCGACGAGCAAGGCGTCAACCGCACCACGCTGAAAGACATTGACATGCGCGAGATAGACAGTTTCCTCATACAGGCATACGGCAAGACCTCCGGCGACTTCGGCATGCCCGTCAGCCAATTGCTTCAGAATCTGCAGATTATGACCGACGACGGGCGGCTTACGCTGGCCGGTCTGCTCTACTTCGGAAAGATGCCCCAGCTGTTTGAGCCGTCGTTCATCATCAAGGCCGTCTCCTTCTTTGGTAACGACATGGGCGGGCTGTACTATCGTGACAGCAAGGACATCAGCGGCACCATCCCCCGCATGTTCAACGATGCGATGTCGTTTCTGAAAGCCAATCTGCACAGCCTGCAAGCCGGACAGTCGTTCAACTCTGTTGGCAAGCTGGAAATCTCCGAGGTAGCACTCAGAGAGCTCCTGCAAAATGCGCTCGTCCACCGCGACTACCTCATAGATGCGCCCATCCGCATCATGATATTCGACGACCGCGTGGAGATTGTCAGCCCCGGAGGGTTGCCTAAAGGCGTTGACGTAGACTCCATACGCTTCGGGAAGACCTGCCAGCGCAACAGGCTGATGGCCACCATGTGTGCCAAGACCATGGACTACCGAGGACTGGGCACCGGCATCATCCGAGCCATGAAAGAGGTCGACGACATACGGTTCGTCAACGACGAGGGCAGCCAGTTCAAGGTCGTCCTGGGGCGCCCTGACGTGGAGCAAGCCATGCAGGCCGACATCGCCTCTGAGGCATTCCCTGCATGGAACGTGCCGAGACCGACTGTCGGCGGCGACGGCGGCAGCCCGTTCTACCCCGACCTGCGGCTTCGCTGCCCGGCACTCCCTAAGGGCGAGGACGAGACGGCCCGCAAGGTTCTGCTCTTCTGTCGCAAGGCTCCCCAAGGCATGCTCGAGATGATGCAGGCTGCCGGCTACACCAGCCGCACCAGTTTCCGCCGCCGGGTGTTCACCCCGCTGTATGAGGCGGGGCTGCTCCGCCCGGAGTATCCCGACAGCCTTAACAGCCCCAAGCAGCGCTATCAGACGGTATAGCGCTGCCCTCTTTCCTGCTATTTTGCATGCCAGAGAGCAAAAATCGGCGTAAAAGGCATGCTATGTCGAAAATATTGTCTATATTTGCAGCAGTAAAACCATTTAAGCATCATGACGCAAGAAGAAAAGACCGCTTATGAAGAGCGTATCGTGGACGTTCTGAAGACTGTCTACGACCCGGAGATTCCCGTGAACATCTACGACCTGGGTATGATTTACCGAATCGACGTCAAGGACGAGGGCCACACATCAATGGGAACGCCCGCTGTCTCCGTCGACCTCGACATGACCTTCACAGCGCCCAACTGTCCTGCCGCCGACTTCATCCTCGAAGACGTGCGCACGAAGATTGAAAGCATCGACGGCATCAAGGCCGCCAACGTCAACCTGGTCTTCGAGCCCGCCTGGGACCAGTCGATGATGAGCGAAGAGGCCCGGGTGGAACTGGGATTCGACTGAGGTATTCAGAATGAAAGATTAAAAATGAAAAATATGATTAGTTATGTCTTCTGACATGAAACGTCCACCCAACATCTTGCTTGAAAAAGCAGAGCTATTCTCTGACAGAATAGTTCGGATGTGCCAGTACCTGAAGTATGAGAAGCGGGAGAACGTCATGTCAAGGCTGGTTCTTAGAAGCGGTACCAGTATTGGGGCAAACTTGACGGAAAGCAAAAATGCGCAAAGCACCCCAGACTATCTCAGCAAACAGAACATAGCCCTCAAGGAGGCTGACGAAACTCAATTTTGGTTAAAAAGACTATATGGAGGAGGCTATCTCAATGAAAAAGAATTCGTTTCAATTTATAGCGATTGCACTGAACTGGTCAGGATGCTCGTTGCGTCTGTAAAAACTCTAAAAAAGAAGCTGGGTAAGGAGTTATAAACAGCAAAACTAATCATATTTTTCATCTTTCACTTTTCATCTTTAAAAATATGAAGAATGTTTATTTCTTGAGCGACGCCCACCTCGGGTCGTGGGCACTTGATCACAAGCGGATGCAGGAACGCCGACTGGTGCGATTCCTTGACTCGATAAAGACGAAGGCGGCAGCCGTCTACCTGCTGGGCGACATGTTCGACTTCTGGTACGAATACAAGTATGTGGTGCCCAAGGGCTACACCCGGTTCCTGGGGAAAATCTCCGAGCTCACCGACCTGGGCGTCGAGGTGCACTACTTCACCGGCAACCACGACATCTGGGCCTACGACTACCTGGAGCGCGAGTGCGGCGTGATACTCCACAAGCAGCCGCTCACCACCGAGATCTACGGCAAGATCTTCTTCCTGGCTCATGGCGACGGCCTTGGCGACCCCGACAAGAAGTTCAAGTTCATCAGGTGGATGTTCCACAACCGCCTGTGCCAATGCGCCTTCTCGGCCATACACCCCCGCTGGGGCATGTGGTTCGGACTGACGTGGGCCAAGCACTCGCGCCTGAAGCGCCCCGGTGGCGAGGAGCCGCCCTACATGGGCGAGAACCGCGAGCACCTGGTGCTCTACACTAAGCGTTACATCCAGTATCACTCCAACGTTGACTACTTCATCTACGGCCACCGCCACATTGAGGTTGACCTACAGCTGACGAAGAAGGCCCGCATGATTATCCTCGGCGACTGGATTTCGCAGTTCAGCTACGTGGTCTACGACGGCGAGCACCTGCTCATGTCGCAGTATATCGAGGGTGAAAGCATCCTGTAGCACGTCGCTGTCGGCTCTTGCAGAGAGCGTGCCCGCCGCCGGCCTTCAAGTTAAAAGATTGGAAAATGCTTGGAGGTCTCACTCAAAATGATTACCTTTGCATCAAAATTAGCAGAAACAGTCAAGGCATGATACAGATTAACGTTGTGAACCGCGGCCACCAGCCACTGCCGCAATACGCCACAGCACAGAGCGCCGGCATGGACTTGAGGGCTAACCTTGAAACGCCCGTCGTCTTGAAACCCATGCAGCGCGCACTTATTCCCACCGGACTCTACATAGCCCTGCCCGAGGGCTTCGAGGCGCAAGTAAGGCCCCGCAGCGGCCTGGCCCTGAAGCGTGGCATCACGGTGCTCAACGCCCCCGGAACCATCGATGCCGACTATCGCGGCGAGGTTGGCGTGGTGCTCATCAACCTGTCCGGCGAGGATTTTATCGTCAACGACGGCGAGCGCATTGCACAGATGGTCATCGCCCGCCATGAGCAGGCCGTGTTCAATGAAGTGGAACTGCTCGACCAGACGGAGCGCGGGGCCGGTGGATACGGACACACGGGGGTGAAGTGAAAGACTCGGGCCAGATGAAAGATGAAAAGTGAAAGATGAAAGATATGATTAGATATGTCCGTTCGTTTGTCGCGGCTCTGCTTTGGGGATTGACGGCATCAGCGGCTCATGCACAGCCGGCGGGGCAGGACTCCACTATCCAGTCCCCGTCAGACGGCCGACAGTACGACGTGCTCTTCCACGACGCCATGCTGCAACGCCAGAAGGGTCATCACGACGCGGCCTTCGACATGCTGCAACGCTGTCTGGAGCTGCGCCCCGATGCCTCTGAGGCCTGCTTCTTCCTGGGTCAGTACTACACCGAGATGCGCCAGCCCGACCAGGCGCTGACGCTCTTTGAGCGGGCCTCGCAACTGGAGCCCGGCAACAATACTTATCTGGAGACGCTGGCCCAGGCCTACATCAACAAGGAGCAATACGACGAAGCCACCAGAGTGGTGGAGCAGATGTACGAGCGCAACAAGGACCGCCAGGACCTGCTCGAAACGCTCTACCGGCTGTACCTTCAACAGGAAGACTACGCCAGTGCCATCGGCGTGCTGGAGCGCATGGAGGCCATCGACGGCAAGAGCGAGCGCACCTCGCTGGCCAAAAGCGGGCTATACATGCAGATGGACGACCACCAGAAGGCCGTCGACGAGATGCGCCTGCTGGCCGAACAGTA
>CAMPCG010000071.1 GCA_946644025.1 uncultured Prevotellaceae bacterium
CTACCAGAGCGGACTCTCGCAGATGGAGGTGCTCTACGAGACGGAGAAGAAGGAGACGCAGATTGCAGCCCTGGCCAAGCAGCAAAGGCTCTACATCTGGCTGCTGGGGGCTGCCGGGGGACTTGTGCTGATGCTCATCTTGCTCCTGGTCTATCGACACATTGCCCACAAACGGCAGAAGGCACTCTTGGCGGTCCGTGTCGCCTTGGAGACAGAGACCAGGGAGCGACGCATCCTGGCCCGAGACCTGCACGACTCGTTAGGCGGGATGCTGTCGCTGCTGCGCCTCAAGATTGAAACGAAGAAGGACGACGTGCTGCCCCTGCTCGACGCCACCCATACCGAACTGCGACGAGTGGCCCACCACCTCATGCCCGAGGAACTGCTGCGCAACGGACTTGCCCCTGCGCTCCGAGACTTCGCCACATCCGTGCCCGGGGCTCAGTTCCAGACCTTTGGCCACATCGCGCTCGACAAGGAGATGCAGCTGACGCTCTACCGCTATGCCTACGAGCTGGTGAACAATGCCATGAAACATGCCAAAGCCAGCCACATCGGCATACAACTGATGCAGACAGAGCACGAGGTGACGCTGACAGTGAGCGACGACGGACAGGGCATGAAAAGCAACGACGCACTACACCCCACAACTAACACCGGACTGCCAAACATCCGTGAGCGCATAGAACCCTACAAGGGACTGCTGCGCATAGTCAGCAACGAGGGCGACGGCACGGAAATAAACGTAACACTACCGCTATGACAAAATATCGAATAGACGTATATATAGCCGACGACCACACGATGCTGGCCGAAGGGCTGACGGAAAGGCTTAATCACAGCAATATGATACACGTCAGCCGCTGCTTCACCACCTTAGCCGAATGTCGCACCGCACTGACCCTTCGCCAGCCCGACGTGCTGCTGCTCGACATCTCCATGCCCGACGGTGACGGCGTCCATTTCTGCCAGTGGGTCACGAAGGAATATCCGAAAATACGCATCATTGCCGTCACCATACACGATGAGTACAGCGTCATTCAGCGTATGCTCCAGGCCGGGGTTAATGGTTACATACTGAAGAGCGATAGCGTCGAGGAACTGGAAAAGGCCATCTGCAGCGTGTGGAGGGGAGAGAGCTACATCGGCTCACGGCCTGCCGACATCATCCGCCAAAGTAGTGAGAGCGCCGTTATCCTCACTAACACAGAGCAGAGCATCCTGCGACTCATCTGCAACGGACTGACCAATCCGCAGATTGCAGGGCAGCTGCGACTCAGCACCGAGACCGTCAACTGGTACCGCAAACGCCTGCTCGCCAAATTCGGCGTGAAAAACACAGCCGGACTTGTCGCCCAGGCCATGCGGCAACAGCTGGTATAATTCAACTTAACGCCGAGTTTGGAGTGAAGGGAATGAAGGGGGGGGTAACGGAAGCATAACTTACTCAATGAAAGACAGAAAGACGGAATATCCTGTAGCGATAAAGAAAGCAAAACAGAAAGATTGAGGATAGAAGGGCGGAAAAAAACTTCACTTTTTCCATTGCCATTTCGGGAAAAAGCCGTAACTTTGCAGCCATGATAGAGTTACAACGACATATAGAGATACTCCTCCTGACCAACGACTGCGTCATCGTCCCCGGGCTGGGAGGATTTATGGCTCACCATATTGAGGCACGCTTCGACGAGGAGGACAACACCTTCGTGCCGCCACTGCGCACGCTGGGGTTTAACCAAAACCTGACGATGAACGACTCATTATTAGTGCAGTCATACATAGAGAGTTACGACATCAGTTACCCAGAAGCGCTACGCCGCATTGAGGACGAGGTAAACGAGCTGTGCCAGCACCTCCAGACGGAGGGCTGCTACGAGCTAAACGACATCGGCACGCTGACGCTTAACAGCGAGGGCAACATGGAGTTCCGCCCCTGCGAGGCCGGCATACTCACCCCGGGACTCTACGGTCTGGGCACGTTCGAGATGGAGCCGCTGGCGAAATCTGTGGCCGAGACGGTGGAAGAGCAGGTGGAAGAGCCTGTCCTGCTGCTGACTACGGAAGACGAGCAGCAGCCCGCAGCCGAAGAAGAGCCCGTAGACGAGAACGAGAATACCGTCCCAAAGGTCGAGAGCGAAGAGGAAGGGGCCATCGTCATCAAGCTGTCGTGGCTGCGCAATGCCGTGGCCGTGGCCGCAGCGGTGCTGGCCTTCTTCATGATAGCCACCCCGGTGTCGAACAGCAAGCTCGACCCGCAGACGGGCGTGCAGCATAGCTCCATCATCCCCCTGTCGAACCAGGAACCGGCTGTGACGTGGGAAGAGGTTGAGGAACAGACTCCTGCAGCAGACGAACAGGCCGCTCCACAGGAAAACGCCGAAACGATAGCGGAAGCACCTGCCGACCATCAAGCTCCGGAAGCAGCGCCGGCCCCTCCCGCAGAGGACTACTGCATCGTGCTGGCCAGCCAGGTGAGCCAGAAGAATGCCGACGACTTCGTCGCCCTGCTCGAGCAGAAGGGATTCAGCAAGGCCTACATCACCAACAAGAAGTTCCGCAGAGTGGTCTACGGCCACTACGCCACGAAGGACGACGCCCTGAGCGAGCTGCGACAGCTGCGGCAGCAGAGCGCGAAGCTCTTCAGCGAGGGATGGGTGATGAAACAATGATTAGTGATAAGTGATAAGTGAAAAGAGTACGTTGCCCTAAATGTGACGGTTTCATCACGTTCGATGAAACGAAATATGAGGCCGGTCAGTCGCTCATGTTCCAGTGCCCTGAGTGCGGCAAGCAGTTCAGCATCAGGATGGGCGTGTCGAAACTTCGTGACACGCAGAAGGAGGAGAACAAAGCACTCTATGCCGACGAACAGCCACAGGCTGGAGAATACGGCTCGCTGGTGGTCATCGAGAATGTGTTCCACTACAAGCAGGTGCTGCCGCTGCGCATGGGCGACAACGTCATAGGCCGATACCAGAAGGGCAACCCCATCAACACTCCCATTGAGACGGTAGACCCCAGCGTAGACCTGACTCACTGCGTGGTAAACGTGAGCCGCAACAAGCGGGGAAACCTGGTCTACACCCTGCGCGATGCCAACAGCAACACCGGCACATTCGTGGACAACACGGAGATAACGCCACGGGAGAAACGCATCATCGAGGACGGAACGCTCTTCACCATCGGGGCGACGAGCATCATCCTGAAACTTTAGCAGAACACATAGCGCAGCGCCCGGGCCAGCGGCATGAGCAGCATGTAGGCAAAGAGCAAGGGCGCAATCTGGCAGAGACCATCGGTGATGGCCTCTACAATGTCGTGGAGCGAGTTGAACGTCCGCGCCACCAGTCCGTATGCCACGCCGAAGAGCATTGCACCCAAGAGCAAGAGCGGCACCAGCGCCCGGCTGAAGGGCGAGTGCCAGAGCGTCCCCGTGGGCGAGAGCAGCACGGCATGGGGCAGCACGGTGAGCAGGGCAATGACGGCGACATAAGCCAGCACAAAGAAAAGAGCCACCCGCAGGGCCACCGACCTTCGCCGACGAGAGGCGCGGCTGTCTGCCAGGGCATGGACGCTGCAGCCCCGGAGACATCCCCATGCCATGCCCGCCATGAGAAGCCACACCAGGAGCGGCGACAGCAGCCCGTCGGCCGTTTGGCCGATGAGCCAGCGAAGACCTTCGTCAGTGAGCAGCGAACGGACACCACCGACCATCATGGCCGACAGCAGCCACGACAGCAGCACCAGCAGGCACCACGCCACAGCCGTCAGCACGGCTATTGCCACCAGCAGCTTACTCTTCATCGGGGCGCAGGTTGTCGATGTCAAGGATGTGCAGTTCCAGCGCCCTCACCACCAGCCGGGTGGCGTTCACGCCGCGGGTGTCCTTGAAGAGCCGCTGCACCAGGTCGTTCTGGCGTTTCTCCAGACTCTTCACGCCGAAGGGCATACCGCGCAGCTGGGTAATCTGCTCCTTGGTGTAGCCCAGGGCGAGATGGCGGAGGAAGCGCTCGTCGTACTCGTCAATCTCAAAGTCCACGAGAGCCTCCTGCTTGTAGAGCTGCGAGCCTACGCTTCGCTTAAAGCGTTCCACTATTTTCCGCAGGATAGGTTCGTTGAAAACCAGCTGCTTACCGTCCATGACGGCCACGACGTCGTGGCGCGTCAGCAGCTCGCCCGTCTTGAGGATGATGCCGTCGGCTCCGGCGTCGAGCACATCCACCCACAGCTTCTCGTTGAGTATCTCGCCCGTGAAGATGAGCACCCGCACCTGGGGGTACAGCTCTTTCGTCTGCCGGCACAGCTCCACGCCGACGGTGGTACTCCCGCCCAAGCCCAGGTCGAGTAGCACCAGGTCGGGCAGCTGCTGCTTCATCAGCCGCCAATAGGCCGGCTCGGCATCGGCAGTGCCAATGACTTCCGCTTCAGGTATGTCGGTTCTGATGATACCCAGCGTGCCCTTCAGCTCCAGGGGCACGTCCTCCACAATGATTACTTTAAACTTTTCCATCTTCAATATTCTGTTTTCGATAATCTTCAATCTTCAATCTCTTTGCCCTTGGCAGTGTGATGACGATGGTCACCCCCTGCGGGGCTTTCTCTGCGCTGACGGCACATGCCCTGCGGTTAGTGGCCTCGCCGTGGTCGCGCACTATCTGCCGACAGAGCAGCCAGGGAATGTTGTCCTCCGACGAAGGGGTGAAGAGGTCGGTGCGCTGCAGCGACGGCATCGCCACACGACACTCCACGTATCGTTCGTCCCTCGGCGTGAAGGTCATTTCGGGCTTCGTCTGCCCGTTCTCCTTGCGCAGCAGCTCATAGAGCATGGTGATGAGGTTCTCGTCGCCCAGTATACCGTGATCCAGGGGGCGGAGGTGCAGTCTCACCGCCTCCACCTGGCTCATAGACTGTTCGCTCAGGAGCCCGTAAAGTTCTCTATAATAGGCCACTACCTCCCGTGTCTGCTCGTAATCCTTTGGCGACTCGCTGCCCATGGCGCGCTCCACCAACTGCTGTATGCGGCTGGGGTAGTACATGGTCTCGTGCTTCAGGGTGGAGAGCGTATTGTCGAGCACGGCGTTGCTCACGTGCAGTGCATTGCTCTCCAGGGTGAGGCGTTGCAGTTCGTCGCGCATCAGGTCCAGTCGGTCCTGCTGTGCCTGCTGGCGAGTGGCCGACGCCCTCATGGCTTGCATGAGCTGCCAAGCCACGGCGACGAGAATGGCCAGGAAGAGGACTACGAGAATGACGATGGCCACCTGGCGGTTGGTCTGCGACTGCTGCATCTTGCGGCAATAGTCGTCGAGGGTGGTGTCGGCCGAGAGTTCCTTGAACAGCTGCACGTAAATGCGGTTGTTATACTGATAGAGCGTCCACTGGTGGAGCGCGAGGGCGGCCACGGCACTCTCGTTGCGCATGTCGAGGATAATGGCGTAGTTCGTGTTCAGGCTGTCGTGCAGCCATCTTATCTCGGCCGGAGCAACGGCGGGGTTGAACGTCAGCGTGTCGTTTCCCCCGGGCACGAGCCGCCGGTAATGCTCGTTGATGCAATGTCGGCACGAGTCGGCAAAGAGCAACGTGCGCTCGTAGGTGCCGTTGATGTTTGAGAAATAGGCCGAGTCGGCATAGATGGCGGCTTGGTCCAGGGGGGAAGGTGAAGGCATCAGGCCCCCTTTGGCAGAGACAGGGACGATGCTCATCAGGGCCACTATGCTGCCCATAAGGCCCATCATGCTTTTGCGCGCCACGACACCCTTCGGCAGCCGGAAGAAAAAGCGGCTGCCCTCCCCCACCCTGCTTTCGGCCGACAGCTGGCAGATGCTGAAGACGGAGCTTGTCTTACGGTATTTCTCAATGATTCCCTTGCAGTTGAGCAGTCCGAAGCCGTGTCCTTTCTCTGAAGAGAGGTGCGGGGATTGTACGTCCCCTCGTACGGAGATGTGCGAGGTGAAGAGCCTCGACAATGTCTCTTCGTCCATGCCGCAGCCGGTGTCCCTGACGGAAATCTCCACATAGTCGGCGGTCTCGTCGGCACTGATGGTAACGGTTCCGCCCTCGGGGGTAAACTTCCGGGCGTTGTCGGCCAGGGTGTTGAGCATGAACAGCGTCAGCACCCGGTCGGCCTTCACCGTGGCGCCGGTGGGCATCACGTCGAGCGCGACGCCCTTCATGGCGAAGTTGCTGACCGAACGGCTCACCATGTCGAAGATTTCCTGCAGGGCGAAGGTCTCGATGCGCAGGCTCAGCTCGCCCTGCCTCATTTGTATCCATTGCGTGAGCAGTTCGTTCTGCCGGTTAATCTCGTCGGTCAGTTCACAGATATATTGGCCGTTGACCCTTGACCATTGGCTATTATTGCTGCGCTTAGCCAAATGGTCAATGGACGATGGTGAATGGTCAATGGAATAGAGCATCCGGTCTATGAAGGGTATGATGCCCATGACGAGCGACACCTTGGCCCTTTGCTCCAGATGTCGGCGTTCTCCGCGCTCCACGTTCAGGCGCATCATGGCCGTCTGCTCGCGCAGTTCCTCCTCCTGTTCCTGCAGCTGCGCGTCGGGGTGCCACTTCTGCCGCCGCCTCCTTATATGATAGAGTCCGATGACGGCCACCAGCGCCACGACCACGGCCACCACGGCCCACATCAGCCTTTCCGTCTGTCTCAGCGACTGCTCCAGCTGTCCGGCTCGAGCCTCCAGCTGTCGGTCCTGCCGTGTGCCCTCCTGCAGGTCGAGGTAGATGTTGCGGTTGTAGTCGCTCTCGGCCTTGTCGTCTATGGCTGCGAAGGCCACGCTCATCTGCTCGCGTATGCTGGCCACGAGGTCGGGCGCCTGGTTGATGGTGCTGTCGCCGAGTGCCTTTTCCAGGAAGAAGAGTGCGCCCTCGTAGTCTTCCTGTGCCAGATGGCAGGAGGCCAGTGTGCGGTATGCGCCCGCTATCTGGTAGGTATCGCCATAGTCTGAGAAGATGTCCAGCGCCTCCTCGGCCAGCCACAGTGGCAGCACGTCGTCGGCAACACCTTCGGGGTTCAGGTACTTCATCGCGGGCAGGTTGTCGCTGACGAGCTGCTCTCGGCTGTCAGCGTTTATCAGGTGCTCGGCCAGTGCCTCCAGCGCATTGGCCTCGAAGAACGCGCTGCCCGTTCGCCGGGCCATGAGGTAGCAGCGCATCAAGTGGTCGAACTCCAGCTGATTAATCTCCGCCTGCGCTCCGTCGATGATGATGCCGCCCGCGCCGACGTTGTAGAGGTAGTTCATCAGCTGTGCCGTGTCCTGCTCCACGAGGTGCGTCACGGCAAACATCGTCTCCGACGACTGGCGCTCCAGTCCCACATAATAATAATAGGTAGAGGTGACGATGGCCATCTCGGTCTCTGCATAGCACAACCGGCGCAGCTGTCGGTCGTCGAGCGAGGAGCGGTCTTCGTTGATTCGGCGCAGGCATTGCAGTGCCTGCTCGCGGTAGTCGTAGAACTCTCGGTTCTGGGAGCGTCGCTGGCACAGACGCATCTGCTGCACGTAGGCCACGAGTAGCTCCAGCTGGTTGTCGGAGATGGCCGGTATGGAGTCCAGCTGACGCCTCGCCAGGTCATAGTCCATGCGCACCAGGCTGACGAAGGCCAGGTTGTTGAGGGCCTCGGCGCGCCCGCTGGCATAACGTGAAGACACCGCGAAGGCCTGTCTTGCACAGACCTCCACGGTGTCTATATTGCGATAGTGCCAGTCGTATGCTGCGTCGTTAAGAACGTCAGCCCGTCTCACGGTGCTGTCTTGGCAGGACAGCATCGCCAGCAGTGTGAGTATGTAGACTACGACTCTCAGGGGAGTTAGGAGTTAGGAGTTAGGAGTTAGGAGTTAGGAGTTAGGAATTAAGAGTTAGGAGTTAGGAGCTAAGAGTTTAAGAGTTCATTCGGCGCAGCAACTCCTAACTCTTAACTCCTAACTCCTAACTCCCCTTCACTCCCTTAAATCAATCAGCACTGTTCTCCGGGCGCAGCTGGCGCACAACTGCACCTGCCTGCCACATCTCCTGGTTGCGCATGGCCTCCAGCTCCTTCTCCAGTCCGGCGCGGTAGTCGGGCTTCGAGTTGGCGTCGATGCTTATCTGAGCCTCTATGCCGCTCTTCACTGAGAGGTAGAGCCACTCCATGACGGGCTTGATGGCATCGTGGAAGCGGGGAGCCCAGTCGAGCGCGCCGCGCTGTGCCGTTGTCGAGCAGTTGGCATACATCCAGTCCATGCCCCTCTCTCCGAAGAGCGGGCCAAGGCTCTGCGTCAGTTCCTCGACGGTCTCGTTGAAGGCCTCCGAGGGCGAGTGTCCGTGCTCGCGCAGCACTTCGTACTGGGCCAGCAGCAGTCCCTGTATGGCGCCCATCAGCGAGCCGCGCTCGCCGGTGAGGTCGCTGGTGGCCTCGCGCTCGAACGTCGTCTTAAACAGATAGCCTGCGCCGATGCCTATGCCGAAGGCGATGGTCTTCTCCTCAGCCTTGCCGCTGGCGTCCTGATAGACGGCATACGAGCAGTTCAGTCCGCGGCCCTCGCAGAACATGGTGCGCAGGCTGGTGCCGCTGCCCTTCGGGGCTACGAGTATCACGTCCACGTCCTTCGGGGGAACCACGCCTGTGCGGTCGCTCCAGTTGATGGCGAATCCGTGGCTGTAGTAGAGGGTCTTGCCCGGTGTGAGGTGCTTCTTGATGGTGGGCCACACCTGTATCTGACCAGCGTCAGAGAGCAGCATACAGAGGATGGTGCCGCGCTGTGCAGCCTCCTCGATAGAGAAGAGCGTCTTGCCGGGCACCCATCCGTCGGCCTTCGCCTTCTCGTAGGTCTTGCCCTCGCGCTGTCCTACGATGACGTTGAAGCCGTTGTCGCGCAGGTTGCAAGCCTGTCCGGGACCCTGGATGCCATAGCCGATGACGGCTATCACCTCGTTCTTCAATACTTCACGTGCTTTCTCCAAAGAGAACTCCTTGCTGGTGACCACCGTCTCGATGACGCCACCAAAATTCATTTCTGCCATGTTAGTTTTTATTTTGTTAGTTTTTGTAACTGTCCACCGAGCCATGCCCGCCCTTAACCCGAGAGCCGTCGTCTTGTTGGTCTCACCCGCGCCCTACACGAGAGCGCGGCAGTGGACTCTTTGCTTCAATTTTGTCGGCAAAGGTAATAATTTGCTGCGAAACGACAAAATATTCTTACACATTTATAATTGTTTTACAAATGTTATAGCACGTATATTTCTTCAAACGTCGATGAAGTTTGTACAAACTACGACGACGTTTCTACAAACTACGACGACGTTTCTACAAACTACGTCGTAGTTTCAAGATAACACCTACCCTTCCTACATTTAATATACGGGCAAAGGCAACCTTTCAACGGCTCCCCCACACCATCAGGACGGGAATGTCACGATTCCCTACGCGTGGCGCAGGCCCGGCGAAACCATAAAGAATAGCAAATTAATCGTTATTCAAGTTAAAACAGGATAATTTATAGGTACGATAATTGAAAAATTGTTTATCTTTGCAGCGCACAAGTAGGAGGCGACGTGTCTCACGTTGCCATCCAACAGATTGGCGCGACGTGAGACACGTCGCCTCCTAAGTATATGACTCTTTAACACAAAAACATAAAACAAAACGAAATGAGAAAACGCCTTTACATTTTTGCTTTGATGGTGCTTGCGGCTTGCTCCGCCAGCGCCCAGTTGCCCAAGACGCTGTTGAAGGACATCGGCGGCAATGCCGTGTACACGGACACGCTGTCTAACGGCGGCAAGCCTATCATCATCGACTTCTTCGCCACGTGGTGCAAGCCCTGCAACCGCGAGCTCGACGCCATCAGCGAGGTGTTCGAGGACTGGGTTGAGGAGACGGGCGTGAGGATGGTCATCGTCAGCAACGACCAGGCCCACAACACCCACAAGGTGAAGCCCCTGGTTGACAACCACGGCTGGGAGTTCGGCACCGTGCTGCTCGACCCCAACTATGAGTTCTCCAAGGCCCTTGGCAACAGCTCCGGCGTGATGCCTTTCACCGTGATTGTCGACGGCAGCGGAAAGATTGTCTACCGCCACTCGGGCTATACCGACGGTGCCGAGACAGAGCTGATAGAAAAGGTACGCGAGCTGGTAAAAGGTGAAAAGGTGAAATGAAGACGACGATACTACTCCTTGCCTGTCTGACGTCAATGACAGCAGCGGCACAGGACGACTCGGGCAAGAACCGTCTGACGCTGAGCGGCAGTGTGCAGAGCGACATGCTCCTGCCCCAAAGCGACAGCGACATCGGTGCCGACAAGACCGAGGACTTTCAGACCAACACCTACGCCGACCTGCGCCTTCAGCACCGTTACTTCGAGGCCGGAGCACGGCTGGAGTACCTGGAGCACCCCCTTCCGGGCTTTGAGAACGACTTCAAGGGATGGGGTGTGCCACATTTTTATATTAAGGGCCGTCTGGGCAACGCTGCGAGCGGCAAGCCGTCGGCCGAGCTCACCGCCGGAACGTTCTACGAGCAGTTCGGCTCGGGATTCATCCTTCGCACGTACGAGGAGCGCACGCTGGGCATCGACAACTCGCTGCTCGGCGGCCGCCTGACGGTGAAGCCCGCTAAGGGCGTGGTGCTCAAGGCCCTTAGCGGCCGCCAGCGCGCCTATTGGGACTGGACCAAGGCATGGGTATCGGGGGCCGACGCCGAGGTGAGCCTCGGCGAATGGCTGCCGTCGCTGCAGAGGAAGGGGGTGAACGTCACCCTCGGCGCGTCGTGGGTGAACAAGAACGAGGCCCAGGACTACCTGGAGCTGCCCCCCCGCAAGGAGACCACCGAGACGGGCT
>CAMPCG010000072.1 GCA_946644025.1 uncultured Prevotellaceae bacterium
CAGGAACGTCTGGTAGAGGGCAGCAATCTGCCTGCTGGCCGTGCAGTCTACGAAGACGCTGTTGAAGATGTTCATCTTCACTATCTCGTCGCGCATACGCTCCGTGTTGGCAGGTTCGCCGGCGCGCAGTGCGCTCTCGTAGCTGTTCAGGTCGATGCCCTCGCGGTCGAGCACGAAGTTGTCCACGTCTGATATTCCCACCACGTTGAGCTTCAGGCGCTTGTTCTGCATGAGCACCGGCTGCTGCGTGCGCAGCTGCTCGAGGAGCATACCGCCCACGGTGCCCGTGCCGCAGATGAAGAGGTTGAGCACCTTGTACTCCGAGAGGAAGAACGAGTCGTGGAGCACGTTGAGCGACTTGCGCAGGAATCGTCCCTCCACGACGAAGGAGATGTTGGTCTCCGACGCGCCCTGAGCGCAGGCTATGACCGATATGCCGCTGCGTCCGAGCGTTCCGAAGAGCTTTCCGGCGATGCCCGGCGTGTGCTTCATGTTCTCGCCCACGATGGCCACGGTGGCCAGTCCGCTCTCGGCCTGCATGGGGAACATGGCTCCGGTGGCAATCTCCTTGGCAAACTCCTCGTTGAGCACGTCGACGGCGGCCTGTGCGTCCTCGTCGCGCACACCGATGGAGGTGCTGTTCTCCGACGATGCCTGGCTGACCATGAACACCGATATGCCCTGGTTGGCCAGGGTGGTGAAGATGCGTCGGTTCACGCCGATGACGCCCACCATGCTAAGTCCGGTGACGGTGATGAGCGTGGTGCCCTTGATGCTGCTGATGCCCTTGATGGGCTTCAGGTCGTCGTCTATCTGGTCCTTGATGAGCGTTCCGGGGTGAGAGGGGTTGAAGGTATTCTTCACGCGGATGGGTATGTGCTTGATGCAGACGGGGTAGATGGTGGGGGGATAGACCACCTTCGCGCCGAAGTTGCACAGCTCCATGGCCTCGACGTAGGACAGCTCGTTGATGGTGTATGCCGACTGTATGACCTTCGGGTCGGCGGTCATGAATCCGTCCACGTCGGTCCATATCTCGAGCACCTCGGCGTCGAGCGCTGCGGCAATGATGGCTGCGGTGTAGTCGCTTCCGCCCCGTCCCAGGTTGGTGGTCTCGTGGGTGTCGCGGTCGCGGGCTATGAATCCGGGAACGACGGCCACGCAGGGCGTCGTTGCGCCCTCGGCGCAACACAACTGACGAAACGCCTCGCGCACGAGCTGCGTAGTGAGCGCCTCGTCGAGCACGTTCTTGCCCAGCTTCTTCTCCGTGCGGATGAAGTCGCGGCTGTTCATGCGGCGCCCGCCTTCTACGAGCGAGGCCACGATGTTCGACGACAGGCGCTCGCCATAGCTGACGATGGCGTCCTCGGTCTTCTTCGACAGGTCGTGGATGAGGAACACGCCGTTGCAGATGCTCTGCAGCTGTTCCAGCAGAGCGTCGACACGCTGCAGCAAGTCCTTGCGGCGGGCCGTGTCGGGAATGATGGTGTCTATCATCTGGTGATGGCGCTCCACCACCATGTCATACTCCTCGCGCCACTGCTCGTCGCCGCGCATGGCCATGCGGGCCATGCCCAGCAGCTTGTCGGTGATGCCGTCGAGTGCACTGACGACTACTATGACAGGCCCCCGTCCGGCTTCTGCCTCCACGATTTTCTTCAAGCTCAGGATGCTTGCCACGGAACCTACGGACGTTCCGCCGAATTTCATTACTTTCATCTATCTCTTTTTTGTGTTTGTTTTTTTAATATTCCAGGTTTGCCGTGTGCATGATGCGCTGCACGAGCGTGGCAATGGTGATAATCATAGCCAGAGCGGCAACGATGAAGGCGGCCGTCTTCATCGACGTCTTCGTCATGGCCAGGGGCACGACGAGCGTCGTCACGGCCTGGGCAATGCCGAAGATGGCCATGGCGTAGGTGATGACGTGCCAGTCGAGGGTACTGTTGAGCGACAGGTAGCCAATAATGGCGAAGGCCACGGCAAAGAACAGCAGCGAGCCGCAGTAAGCCAGCAGCAGCACGTTGGGCCAGTCGGTTTGTTTCATGGTCTGTGTTTTTTGTTTAGTTTGCGGCTGCAAAAGTAATAATAAATATTGTGACGGCCAAGGAAAAACGTTACAAATAATATTAAAGTATGTTCTGAATCATTCACGGTTTTCCGAACAAAGGAAACGCCGATGTCATTTTTTTCAAACCACGACGACGTTTGTGCAAACTACGCCGACGTTTGTACAAACGTCGGCGACGTTTCTACAAACGTCGGCGTAGTTTGAAGATTGCCCCTACCCTTTCCCCACTTCATCTACGGGCAAAGGCGACCTTTCAACGGCTTTTTCCCGGCATCGGAGCGGATGGGGGAAGCCCCCACCCCCAACCCCTCCCCCCGAAGGGGAGGGGAGCTTGCGCGGCTAAAGCCTCCCCCTCGGGGGGAGGTTGGTGGGGGCTTTTCCCTTTGGGCCGAGCGGATGGGAGCCAGCATGGTCAGTGTTCTCGGTGTTTCAAAGGACAGGCGTAAGTTTTGTTAATTTGCCATGGCCGAACGTTAATTCGCCGGCCCTTTGGTATGCTTTCTGTCCGAATCTTCGTACCTTTGCACGCGCCGACGTTAGCCGTCGGTTTCTCTTTATGACACTGCTATTCATTGTCCTTACCTACTTTGCCGCCTTGTTTGCCATCAGCCGCTGGTCTGCGCGTCGCGGTGGCGGCAACGACACGTTCTTCCGTGCGGGCCGCCGGTCGCCGTGGCCGCTGGTGGCCTTCGGCATGGTGGGTGCCAGCATCTCGGGCGTGACGTTCGTCAGCGTGCCGGGCATGGTGCTCACGTCGCAGATGACCTACCTGCAGGTGTGCCTGGGCTTCATCCTGGGCTACCTGGCCGTGGCCTTCGTGCTGCTGCCCGTCTACTACCGGCTCAACCTCACGTCCATCTACGCCTACCTGGGCCAGCGGCTGGGCTCCGAGGCCCACCAAACGGGGGCGTGGTTCTTTCTCGTGTCGAAGATGGTGGGCGCGGCCATCAAGTTCTACGTCGTGTGCATCATCCTGCAGCGCTTCGTGCTCGAGGCGTGGGGCGTGCCCCTGTGGCTGACGGTGGCGTCGATGGTGCTGCTCATCTGGCTCTACACGCGCCACGGCGGCGTGCGCACGCTGGTGTTCACCGACACGTTCCAGACCGTCTGCCTCTTCACCGCCCTGCTGCTCATCATCTATATCGTGACGGGTCAGATGGGGCTCTCCGTAGGCGAGGCCGTGAGCGCCGTGGCCGCCGACGAGCGCAGCCGCGTCTTCGTGTTCGACGACTGGGCCTCGCCGCAGTATTTCTGGAAGCAGCTTGCCGGCGGCGCGTTCATCGTGGTGGTGATGACGGGGCTCGACCAGGACATGATGCAGAAGAACCTGACCTGCCGCACGCTGCGCGAGGCACAGAAGGACCTGTGCAGCTACGGCCTGGCCTTCCTGCCGGCCAACCTGCTCTTCCTGTCGCTGGGCGTACTGCTGGCCCAGCTCTTCGAGGCGCAGGGGGTGCCCCTGCCCGCCAAGGGCGACGAGCTGCTGCCCATGTTCGTCGACGGTGCGGGGACTGCAAATCCCCTTGAACAAAGCGGCAACGCAACTTATCACTTATCGCTTCTCACTTCTCACTTCTTCGTCATAGGCATCGTGGCGGCCTCGTTCTCCAGCGCCGACTCGGCACTGACGTCGCTCACCACGAGCTACTGCGTGGACATACGCAAGAAGCCCGCCGACGAACGTCTTCGCCGACGGGTGCATCTGGTTGTCTGCCTGCTGTTTGTGGGAGTCATCGTGGCCTTCGACAGTCTTAACAACCGCTCGCTCATCGATGCCATCTACACGCTGGTGGGCTACACCTACGGGCCGCTGCTGGGGCTCTTCGCCTTCGGACTGTTCACCCGCCGCGATGTGCGCGGACGGTGGGTGCCGCTGGTGTGCGTGTTGTCGCCCCTACTGTGCTACGCCGTCAGCACGCTCTCCGAGCAGCTGTGGGGCTACCGCTTCGGCTACGAGCTGCTGCTGCTCAACGGGCTGCTCACCTTCGCAGGGCTGAGGATGATGAGTCAAGTGAAGGGGTAATAAAGGGGAGTGAAGGGGGAGTGAAAGGGAGTGAAGGGGGAGTGAAAGGGACGTTAGTTCCTGCCTTGATGGTAGCGAAAGAACTAACGTCCCTTTCACTCCCCCTTCACTTCCCCTTCACTCCCCTTTCACTCCCAGCAAAATTATAAGATTACCAATACTCGCTCTTGATGGTGAACTTCACCTCGACGTTCACCTTGAGCAGCTTGCCCTCGTGGGGATACTGCAGCTGCATGGTGACGGTGTGCTCGTCGTCCCAGCAGTTCTCCTGGTAGAGGCCGCAGTTCCAGTTCCACAGGTCGGCGAACACCTCGATGTATACATGGCCGTCGGCAAAGGCGCCAGGATTGCCGTTCTCGTCGAACCAGGCGCCGAAGTCGCCGTTGGTGCCGTTGATGCCCTCGTTGCCCTCGGTGTCCAGGGGCACGATGTTCAGCTCGTCGTCCTTCAGCTGGCTCATCGAGAGCCCCATGAGGTTGGCCACCTTCTGGCGGTTCACCGCCACCTGGACGGTCTGGCCGAAGCCCAGGTCCCAGTCCATCGTGACGCTGGTCTTGATGGTGCCGCAGAGCTTGCCGCCGGTGATGGGAGTAGTCTCGTCGGGCTCAGGAATGTTGGCAATGAGGTCGATCATGAAGTCGCAGCGGTTGGTCAGCCAGCGGTGCATCTTCTCCAGCTCGGTGTCGAAGTCCTTGCCGCCTATGGGCCAGCGGGCGGCCTCGCGCTCCATGGCCCCGCTGGCGCGCAGATGGTCCACATACTTCATACACTCGGCCCAGCTGTGGGCTACAAGCTCGTCCTTCACGGCGGCCCAGCGGCTCTTGTACTCCCTGACGAACTCGGGAATGGCGAAGAGGTCGGTGAAGAACTGGGGCACGTAGTTGTACTGCCCGTTGCGCTTCAGCGGGTTGGTGCCCATGACGGTCTCGCGGTAGTCGGTGAAGAAGGTGTGGCCGGTATACATGTTGCCCCAGTCGAAGTCGTAGCCCGCGTCGAAGTCCCACAGCGGACCCATGACCCACTTGCCGTCGCCGTCCTTGAAGAGGTAGATGGAGCGGGGGGCGGAGAGCTCCACATTGTAGACGAACTCCTGCAGCTGCAGATACTTGATGAACGAGGGAATGTCGAGCAGCTCCTTCACCCGGGCGTAGTCGCGGTCCTTGATGGCCTGCTCGAGGGTGGCAAAGACGGTGCTCACGGAGTCGACGGTGTTGGCGGTGAAGGCCTCGTCGGAGGGATATTTCACCACGGCAGGCATCTTGTAGACCCTGGAAGTGAAGTTGTCGGTGGCGTAGGGCGCCATCTCGGGGCCGTCGTCCACGTCGAGGGCGAGGAGTATGCCGCGCTCGTCGCTCACGTTCACGCGGTTCTTGTTCTGCTGCACCTGCTCTGTTAGCTGGTACACGCCGCGGTAGTCGCCGTTGATGAAGAGCTCCACGTAGCGCGTATGGTTGGTGAAGGGCAGCCCGAGCCACTCGCCGGCCTCGAAGACGAAGGTGTTCATCATGTCGGTGACGTCGCGGTAGTTGGCCAGCAGCACCCAGCTGCGGGCCTTCGACAGGCCCAGCATCTTGTGCTTGTCGTCGAGCTTCAGGCGCAGCGGCTTCTTGTCGTACCACAGGTAGGAGCTGTTGCCGCGGCAGCGTATCTGCGCGCTGGCCGAGAAGCTGGTGAACG
Source organism: uncultured Prevotellaceae bacterium (assembly GCA_946644025.1). The sequence continues at coordinate 5,772 of CAMPCG010000072.1, forward strand.
CGCCGTTGGCACCAAGGGCAAGGTGGCACGCCTTGTACTCGTCGCGCGAGGTGACGTCAGCGCCGTCGGCAGTGGTCACGTAAAGGGTGAACACCTGGTACTTGTCCTTCGTCTCCACCAGCGGCTCCTCCGCGAAGGTGAGGCTGTCCATCTGCTCCACATCGAAGGGCACGACGATGCCCTGGCGGGTGTTCAGGTACAGTGTGCGGGCATCCTCGCTGAGGCTCATGTCGGTGAGGCTGTCGTTGACGAAGGGCACGTCCCAGTGGCCGCCGTCCTGGCTGAGGTAGACATGGGTGCGCAGCTGGCAGAAGGCCGGCAGGGAAGCAAGGACAGAGAGTGACAAGAAGAGTGACTTGATAGACATATATAGTATATGGTTAGTTGAATTTTCATGCAAAAGTACTCCTTTTTCGCAAAAGAGCAAAAGGAAAGAGACAAAAATGACAACTGGACAGCAAAAAAAACGGTAATTTTGCAACTTTCCGGGCTATTCGTCCGTCAAACGGATGAAACAAAACCAAAACGGAACAAATATGAAGACAAGAGTTTTTCCACTTTTCCTGATGCTGGCGGCCTTCGCCTTCCTCCCCAGCACGGCACAGACCGACTCGCTGGAGGGCGCCACGCCGCCGCCCGACGAGATTGAGGCTTTCTCGGACACCACATCGGCCCCACAGACTGGCTCGGCGGCAAACCCGGCGGTGCCCATCGCCCCCGACTTCGACGACTTCTTCGACGATGACGACGACATCGCACCGACCAACGGCGTGACCATCGACTCCTTCTGGGACGTGATGGACGACAAGAACCTTTCGGGCATGTTCTTCATACTGGCCGTGCTGCTCATCATCTTCGTCATTTCGCCCATCATCATCATCGGACTCATCCTCTGGTTCATCTACAAAAACCGGAAGAACCGTATGCGACTGGCCGAGATGGCCATGAAGAACGGACAGCCCATACCCGACGAGCTGATGCCGAAAACAGAGACAGCCCCCGACGACGTGAAGCAGAAGGGCATACGACAGGTGTGCCTCGGCATAGGCCTGACCTTCCTCCTGGGATGGATGGCCGGAAAGATAGGAGCCGGCATCGGCATACTCGTGCTCTGCATCGGACTGGGCAACCTGCTCATAGCACGCTCCACACACAGCAATGACAATTATCAAAACCCACCTTACTAAATCAACGTTACGACAATGACACAGAAGCTTTACCGGTCAGAAGACCGACTGATAGGCGGCGTGTGCGCCGGCCTCGCAGAGTATTTCGACCTCGACCCCACGCTGGTACGCATAGCCTACGCCTTCCTGGCCGTATTCACCATCTTCCCCGGCATCATACTCTACATCATCATGTGTATCGTGATGCCCCGTAAGCCCTTCCCCACCACCAACGGCAGACAATGAACCCACTCCCCCCGACCCCTCGCCAAGGGGGGGAGGGGAGTTTAGTTACAAGCAGTAAGCGATGCTCACCGACCTCGCCCTCGTCACCAAGGTTGCACTCTTACGCGACCACCGCGCCTTTGAAGAGCTGGTACGCAAATACCAGTCGCCCGTCAGGCGGTTCCTGCTGAACCTGACCAGCGGCGACGAGGCACTGAGCGACGACCTGGCCCAGGACACCTTCCTGAAAGCCTGGCAACACATAGGCCAGTTTAGCGGCAAGGCGTCGATACAGACGTGGCTCATGCGCATTGCCTACAACAACTTCTACGACCACCAGCGACGTCACCGCGAGCAGACCGTGTCCATAGACGGCACCGTCTCGGCCGCGGTGATGGCCGTTAAGGCGGGAACACCGTCGGCGACCACCGCCATGGACGTGAGGCGAGCACTCTCGATACTTGGCGAAGCCGAGCGCACATGCATCACGCTGCAGATGATAGACGGGCTGCCCATCGAAGAGATTTCGCAGATAACAAGCATCCCCCCGAACACGGTGAAGTCGCACCTGAGGCGGGGAAAAGAAAAGCTGAAGAACTTCCTAAAACAAAACGGATATGACAGATAACACTCAACAGCCAACAGCCGACGACCTCCTCTTAGAGCAGTTCTTCAAGCCGTGCAGTGGCGAGCAGCTGGCCGACGACGGATTCTCGCGCCGCGTGATGACGCACATTGCCGAGACCGACGCCCGCAGGGCCCGCCGACTCTCCTGGCAGTGGACGGCGGCCTGCCTGTGCGTGGCCCTCGTCGTCTTCACATTGACAGGCGGGTGGTACGCAATAGTGGCAGGCATCGTCGGTGTGCTCACCACCATGCCTACCACTACTGCACAGTTAATTCATCTCATGGCGTGCGGCGCGGTACTCACCACGCTCGTCGCTTCCGAACTCGTGAGGCGCGAGCACCTCACGTTGAGTTAGGAGTTAAGAGTTAAGAGTTAGGAGTTAGGAGTTAGGAGTTAGGAGTTAGGAGTTAGGAGTTAGGAGTTAAGAGTTAGGAGTTGTGAGTTAGGAGTTAAGAGTTGAGAGTTGGGAGTTGGGAGTTGAGGGTTGAAAGTCCTTAGTTAAGAGACTTTACTTTCATCAGCAAATCGAAACTCCTAACTCCTAACTCCTAACTCTTAACTCCTAACTCTTAACTCATAACTCCTAACTCCTAACTCACAACTCCTAACTCCTAACTCCTAACTCCTAACTCCTAACTCTTAGTAAGAAACTCTGGGTTCCAGCTCCTTGGCCTGGTCAATCATCTTCTGCACCTCGCCGACGGCGGGCACGCGGCCGCAGATATGACGCTCCTCGTTCAGCGCGGCCAACTTCGGCTGAAGGTTCTCGGCCACACGGTGGCGGAACTCTTTCACCGTGTCCACGCCGGCAGCCTCGAGCAACTCGGCAAACTGAGGGCCGACGCCGTTGATGCGGAAGAGGTCGGCATGATTGGTCCAGCGCAGGATGAGCTTCTCGCTAATCTGCGTGGCCTCGGCCAGTTCCTTGCGGCCCTTAGGGGCAGCACACTTGTCGAGCAGTTCGCTCACCTTGTTGATTCCTGCTGCCTGCAACTTCTCGGCGTAGACCTCGCCCACGCCCTCGATGTCCATAATCTTGTAGTCCATAACGATTTGTTTTAAGGGTTAATAATAATAGTTAGCGGTATAATTCGCGTGCAAAAATACGCAAATAATTTATAACCACGAGCTTTTTCGCGTTAAAAGTAACGAAAAACAGGAGCTTTTTCCATACCGGGGCGACAACTCATGCCTTTTGTTGAAAGAAAAGTATTACCTTTGCACCATGATTACTGACAAAGCCTACAGACTGCCGGCCGAATGGGAGCCGCAGAGCGGTGTGCAGCTGACATGGCCCCACCGCGACACCGACTGGGCGCCGATGCTCGACGAGGTGCTTAACGTATACCGACAGATGGCCCGCGCGATAAGCCTGCGCGAGCGGCTGCTCGTAGTGGCACCCGAAGGGGCCGCGCCGGGCATGGTCCACATAACCTGCCCTACCAATGACACGTGGGCACGCGACCACGGGTTCATCACCCTGACCGACGACCTGCCGGCCGACGGCTTGCAACGCGACTGCACGCCACAAAAACAGCAACGGCAAGTGGTAAATAGTAAATTACTTGATTTCTGCTTCAACGGATGGGGCGAGAAGTTTCCCGCCTCGCTCGACAATGCCATCAACCGCCGGCTCTACGACGTGGGCGCAGTGAAGGGCGAATACGTAGACTGCCTGGACTTCGTGCTCGAGGGCGGGTCGATAGAGAGCGACGGCCGCGGCACCATCTTCACTACCTCGCAGTGTCTGCTGGCCCCACACCGCAACCAGCCGCTCACCAGGCAGCAGATAGAGCAGCGGCTGAAAGATTGTCTCTGCGCCGACCGCGTGCTCTGGATAGACCACGGACGGCTGGCCGGCGACGACACCGACGGACACATAGACACGCTCGTACGCGTATGTCCCGACGACACATTATTATATATAGCGTGCGACGACCCCGCCGACGAGCACTACGCCGACCTGCAGCTCATGGAGGAGCAGCTGCGCTCCTTCCGCACCGCCGACGGACGGCCCTACCGACTGTTGCCACTGCCACTACCCCACCCCATCTGCGACGAAGACGGCCAGCGCCTACCGGCAACCCACGCCAACTTCCTGGTCGTAAACGGTGCCGTGCTCTGCCCCACCTACGACCAGGCCGACACCGACGCGCAGGCCCTCAACGTCATTGCACAGGCATTCCCCGGAAGAGACATCGTGCCCATAGACTGCCGGCCGCTCATACGGCAACACGGCTCGCTCCACTGCTGCACCATGCAGTTCCCGGCAGGAGTGTTGGACGGCAAATGTTGAGCAAGACCGCGCCGAGCAAGCGCAACGCTTTGCTTAGTTTTTTTTGAGGAAAAGTGTTGGAGGATATTCAAAAACGGCGTATATTTGCACCGTCTTAATCCAACACAAGAAGACAAGATAGAATAGCATTTGGAAAGGTCGTTTGCCTGTGAAGGTCAATGGCCTTTTTTGTTTTTGCACCCTGAACGGCGAACAGGAGCCAGGAGCCGCAAACGGACTTACGCAACGCTTTGCACAACATTTCAGCAAGTTGTTGCGTTAATATATCAGGACTATTTTGTACTTTTGCTACCCCAAAACAGGAAAAAGACCATGAAAAGGATTTCCCAGCGCGACATTGCACGTCAGTTAGGAGTCAACGTGAGCACGGTGTCGCGGGCTCTGCGCGGCCTTGACGGCGTGAGCCCTAAGCTGAAGAAGGAGATAGAAGAGCTGGCCGAGAACGGCGGCTACCGGCCTAACCCCTTTGCTACGAGCCTCCGCTACGACACGACACGCATCATAGGCATCGTGGTGCCCGACGTGGCGTTTAACCAGTATGCACAAATCGTGAAGCGCATCGAGGCTGAGGCCCGCGAGGCTGGTTTCCTCTGCATCCTGACTTCGTCAGTGCGCCACCCTGCATCACTCCACTCCCAGAGTTGATAGGT
>CAMPCG010000073.1 GCA_946644025.1 uncultured Prevotellaceae bacterium
GAGGTTGCGCAGGCTCTCCTTGTAGACCTCTATCTGCTCGTCGCGGTCGGGGCCGGCATACTTGATGGTCTCTACCACGGGCAGGCTCTCCACCACGCTCCAGCGCATACCGTAGCTCTCGATGTACTCGCGCAGCTCGCGTATCTTCTCGCGTGTCCAAACCTGGCCCAGGGGAACGTCGTGAAGGGCGGTGACGATGCCCTCAACACCTATCTGTCTCAACATGGCAAGCGTGATTTTATCTTTCTTGCCAAACCATCTCCATGTTCTTTCCATTGTAGATTAGCGTATATTAAAATGGTTAAACTTCGTTGAACTATCTTCCACAACGAGGGGCCATCCAAACTCCCGGCCCCTAATTTTTGCGCAAAGGTACAAATAAAATGCGAAAAGACAAAACTCCGTTACTATTTTTTAAGTATTATGTTCGCCCACCCGTTATTTTTCGTGCTGTGCGGTTGAAATTTGCATGAACTGGCAGGTTGCATAAAGGGGTGGGAGGTGAGGGGTGAGAGGTGAGAGGTGAGAGGTGAGACTCGCCGCAGGACATTCCTCCCACCCCTCACCCCTCACTCCTCACCCCAGAGGTTGCCGATGTAAAGAAAACTGACAGGAAAAAGCGGTCTGTAAAAGTCGCCTTCCAGAAAAATCGTATGCACAAATCGTCCGTTTTGTGCAGGTTTCGCCCCTTCAGAACCTGCACAAACGGGCAGATTTGTGCAGGAAACAGTCCTCTGAAGCGGCATTTTTAACACTTTTCTGCCTCTAAAACGAGTTTTTTGGAGCGTTTTTCTTGGTCGTGAATGTCGCCGCCGGCGGTGGCCGCCGCACAGGATTTACGATGTGAAAATCGGGGTGAATCGTGGAAGTGTTTATAAATGAGCGCCTTCCGATTTTCTTACAAGCATAATCATGTCGTCACTGACGCATAGTCTGAACGGCTCTGACTGTGAGTTTGCTTACGGCAAAGCCAGGGTTTGAAGTAAGCAAAGTCAGGGTTTGAAGTAAGCAAACCCACAGTTTGAGCCGTCCAAACTCTAAAGGCGATTATTGCCCCTCAAAACTCGCTTCACCCGAGTCCAAGGGCACTTTCGTTCAGAATTTCGGAGTTATGAGAAACCTGTTGTAAATATTTTTGTATTGTGCGCCCACCCCTTGCCAGTGTGGCGCAGCCCCCGTTCCAGCCCCTACTGAGAAGGCAACCGCACAGTACGTTATTTTTCGTAAAAAACGTGCCTATATTAAAAATAATGTGTAACTTTGCAGCGAAATTATTTGCATTGTTTATTAACAGTTTAAAGCTGAAATGAGAAAACTACTACTATTGCTCTCCTTGGCCCTTCCGACAGCCATCTGGGCCGACCCCGATTTTTCCGAAGAAAAGAAATACCACATAGTCTGCGCTGAGTTCAGCGGCGGCTGCGTTGCCGACGGCGCCAGCGTCGGTCAGAGCACGCCGGTCTATTACTTGCAGAGCGCTACCACGGCCGAGGAGACCTACTGGCAGATAGTCGACGAGGGCGGAGGGTACTTTTCCATAAAGAACTCAAAAACAGGACAATACATTACCTACAACGGTCAGCGACAGGACACGCCGCAGCTGCTGCGCTATGTGACGATGACCGCCACTAAGGACGGCGACAACTCGCTGTGGACGTTCGTCAGTCACTCCGACGGTGTATATGCCATACGCAATGCCGGGCAACCCGACCACCTGTGGGACGTGAGGCGAGACAGCTACTGCGTGGGCACCTATTCCAACAACGGCACGCCCAACACCAACCAGCAGTTCAGCATTTACGACGCCCAGGGCAACCTCGTGACAGAGAAGCAGGAGACCGTCCCCACCCCCGAGGATATGTTCAACGTCTCGTCGTGGCTCGTGGCTACGACAGAGTCGCCCGACGGCTGGACCTTCCTGACCGATGCCTGGACCGACCCTGGCTTTGGCCAATACCGCAACGGCACGGCCAGCGTGGTGTCGCCCTTCCTGGAGCGATGGAACGACAGCGCGTATGGCCCGCTGCCCGACAACGACCTCGGCCAGACGCTGAGCAACCTGCCGCAGGGAAGCTATGAGCTGGCGGCCGACGTCATTGCCGTGCTACAGGCGTCGAACAGCTGGTGGGGCAGCAGCAGCGAAGAAGTGGGCAGAGGCGTGTACCTCTATGGCAACGAACAGCAGACGGAGTGCGGCACTCGCAACGAGCGCCCCCAGCACTACACCACCACCTTCACCGTGAAGAGCGACGGAGAGGCAACGATAGGACTGAGCATCAGCGGCACCAACGCCAACTGGGTGGCCGTAGACAACTTCACACTCTACTACAAGGGCACACAGGAGGAACTGATAGCCGGCGAGAAGGCCAAGGTCAGGGCCGAGCTGCAGGACTACTTCGACGCCGCCACGCTCGACGACCTCATCGACGACTGCAACGACGACTTCGCCGCCCTGGAGGAGCTGCGCCACAGTGCCGACAACCTGCCCACCATCGACCCGCTGGCTCAAGGGGCGAGAGACCTCGCCATAGACGGACAAGGACTGGCATGGGTGGAGAGCCTGGAGCTCTACCTCGTCAGCATACCCGAGAGCCACTTCAAGACAGACTACACAGCCGTCATCGACTATGAGCTGGTAGAGGGATGGGACACGCTGAAGATAAACGGCAAATACATCGCCCCGGGCGACAGCTACACTTTCAGCCGGGTGACGGCCGGAAAGACCTATTCCTTCACGGCAGCCAAGAAAGACGGTTCGACGAGAAACGTCAAGCGAGTCACCTTCACCTCCCTGCCCGTCGTCAGGCTCTACGGCTCGTTCAGCAATAACTACAGCGACGGACGCATACAGGTGATGGAGACAGACCTGGGCTATATTCCCGACCTGCTGAACATGAAGGCAAAATGGCGCGGCGGCATCACCAACGGAAACGACAAGCACAAGCGCAACTACCACGTCAAGCTGAAGAACGAACTGGGCGACAAGCTGGAACAGTCATTCTTCGGCCTGCGCAACGACAATTCGTGGATACTCGAGTCGTGCCAGGTGGACATGAGCCGCATACGCAACCGCGTGCTCACCGACCTCTGGAACGACTTCTCCACCCCACCCTACTACATCGACAAGGACGACCGCGCCATGACCGGCACACGCGGGCAGTTCGTCGAGCTCATCCTTAACGACGAGTATCGAGGCATCTACTGTATGACCGAGAACATGGACCGCAAGCAGCTCAAGCTGAAGAAGATAGACGAAACGGCAGCGTCAGACTACATCGAGGAGGCCACCCACGGACAGTTATGGAAGGCCAAGGACTGGAGCTACGCCGTCTTCATGGGCCCCAACCGAGGCGACTATTACCCGGCCGACTATCTTACCACCCCCAACCCGAACAACTCCATGTGGGACAAGTACGAGGTGAAGTACCCCGACTTCGAGGACTACGGCTACGTCACCGACTGGTCGACGCTCTACGATGCCGTAGACTTCGTATGCTACTCCGACGATGACACCTTCCGCGAGGAGGTGGCCGAATACTTCGACATTCCGGTGTTCATGGACTACTACATACTCATGGAGACCATCCTCGCCACCGACAATCACGGCAAGAACCAGTTCTTCGCCGTATACGACAAGCAGGAGGACAAGAAAATCACCTTCGCCGTATGGGACATGGACGCCACCTGCGGCCAGCGATGGAGCGACCAGTACTACCACTGGGACGGCATGAAGCCCGAGCAGGACTATGCCCGCTACATCTATAACAACGAGCACGGCGAGAACAACCTCTACAAGCGACTGCGCGATACCGATGCCGACGACTTCAACATGAAGATGCGGCTGCGTTACCGCGACCTGCGCAAGAACTGGCTCGCCACCGACAAGATACTCTCACGCTTCAGCACCTACCTCGAGCAATTCAAGCTCTGCGGAGCAGCACAGCGAGAGTACAACCGCTGGAACGGCGACAGCGACATTGCCGGACACACCCTGAACTTCGACACCGAGATGGACTATCTCACCGACTGGTTCACGCGCCGCATGAACTATCTCGACACCACGCGCTTCGACATCGCATCACTGCCCAGCGACGAGCCCCTCAAGGGCGACGTGAACGGCGACGGAACGGTCGACGTGGCCGACGTCTCGGCCATCATCGACGTCATGGCCGGCGCCACCATTCCCGACGCGTCAGCCGCCACCATTCCCGCCGACGTCAACGGAGACGGCACCGTCGACGTGGCCGACATCTCTACCGTCATCACCATCATGGCCACCCAGCCTCAGCCCCTCTCAAGGGTTGGGCTTTAATTTATAATTTTTCAATTATTCAATTATTCATGCAGTTTACAGCCAGACAAATTGCCGACATGATCGGCGGACGTGTCGAAGGCAACGAGCAAGCCTCCGTACACACTTTTGCAAAGATTGAAGAGGGCCAGGAAGGCGCGCTGTCGTTTCTCTCCAACCCCAAATATACTCACTACCTCTACAATACACAGTCGAGCATCGTGCTCGTCAACGACGACCTCCAGCTGGAGCAGCCCGTGGCGGCGACGCTCATCCGCGTGCCCAATGCCTACGAGGCCGTGGCCAAGCTGCTGCAGATATACGAGAGCATCAAGCCGCGCAAGACGGGCATCGACCCCCTGGCCTCCGTGTCGCCCAGTGCCACCCTCGGCAAGGACGTCTACATAGGTCCCTTTGCCGTCATCGGCGACGGCAGCACCATCGGCGACGGCACTCAGATATACCCCCACACCGTCATCGGCGACGGCGTGACCGTCGGAGAGCGTTGCCTGCTCTATCCCAACGTCACCGTCTATCAGGGATGCAAGATAGGCAACGCCGTCACCATCCATGCCGGCAGCGTCATAGGTGCCGACGGCTTCGGCTTCGCACCCAACAGCGAGGGCTACGACAAGATCCCGCAGATAGGCATCGTCATCATCGAGGACAACGTCGAGATAGGCGCCAACACCTGCATAGACCGCTCCACGATGGGAGCCACCGTCATACGCCGGGGCGTGAAGCTCGACAACCTCATCCAGGTGGCCCACAACTGCGAGGTGGGCGAGAACACCGTCATGTCGGCACAGGTGGGCATGGCCGGCAGCACCAAGATAGGACAGTGGTGCATGGTCGGCGGACAGGCTGGCTTCGCCGGACACATACACGTGGCCGATAAGACTTTCGTTGGAGCGCAGTGCGGCGTCATCAGCAACACCAAGGGCAACGAGCAGCTCATCGGCTCACCCGCCATGGAGCCCAAGACCTACTTCCGCGGCATGGCCATACTGAAGCATCTCCCCGAGATGTACCGCGAGCTGGCACAGCTGAAACGCGAAGTAGAGGAACTGAAACACAATTCATAGCTCCAGTTCCTAAACCCACAGACATTCAGGCGAGAAAGTTAAAGCGGCATCCCACACCAGCGTGGGATGCCGCATTTCGTTTTTCAATTTCAGGGTTTTACTCTCCTGCCTCGTAGATGGCGGGCGAGACGAACTTCACGTAGTAGACGTAGCGCTGGTCGTTGACCTCGATACAGAACTGTCCGTCGACACTGTAGTTATCGTCCACATCGCTGACGCAGCCGATGGTGATGAACACGTCGTCGCCATCCTGCTCGAGCACGAAGTAGATGTCGCCGTAGCCGTCAAAGCCGCCTTCCATGTTGAAGCTCAGACCGTTGTCGGCATTGGCAGCCTCGCCAAAGACGCCGTCGGTGGTCAGTCCGCGCAGGTAGTAGTTGTCGGGGCTCATCAGGTCGTCAACGGTGATATTGAGGGCTTCGCAAGCCTTGGTCACGTCGAGCTTGACAGAAGTGTCCTCTGGCGTTACGGGGAGGATGATGTTCTCGCTGCCTACCACCTCGACGGGTGTCAGTTTCTCGACGAAGTTAAAGGTGAAGTTGATGGTAATCATCTTCTCTGTCTCTTCATTGACCAGGAAGAGTGTGGACTTGAAGACGTCGCCTATGCTGCTGCGTCCGGGGTACTGGAAGAACTGGAAGGAGCCGTTGGCGTAGCAGATGCCCAAGCGTGCATTGGCATCGGCCCATACGGAGACGAAGCCGTCCTTGTCGAGCCAGAATCCGGGCTTCGGGTCGCAGCTGTAGGCGTTGGAGTACTGTCCCTTGATGGCACCGATGGAGTCGTTGTTCAGACCGTAGAGCGTGGGGCTGGCGGTGCCGATGAGGGCCTCGATGTCCTCCACGGGGATGTCAAAGGTGCCGTCGATGGGATAGACGCTTGACGACGGGATGACCTGGATAATGGCGGCACGTGTGGCGACGCTCTGGAATCCGTGCTCTACGAATTGAGGCGCTACCACCTTCAGCGTCACGTTATACTGGTAGTAGTTGTTGCCATTCATGAAGTAGACGGTGGCGCTACCCTCGTCGCCGATGGCGTAACGGTTAGGGTACTGTCCCACGTTGAGCACCGAGAAGTCGTTGGCCGTCTGCGGCTCGATGTAGAGGGCAGCCACATTGCCGTAGGAGACGACGGTACCGGCATCGCTGAACCAGAAGCCGCCGTTGTTGGCCGTAGAGTTGCCGAAGTTGTCCTTATCGTCGAGGGCAACCATGCCGATGGCGCTCACCTCGCATCCCAGTGCTGCAGCGATGGCCTCCACGTCGGGTCTTACCATGACGGCAGCGTGGTCGGTGGTCGGTTCCTGCTCGACGGTGACGCTGGCTTCACCCACCTTGGTGTAGGCCGACATGCCAGTGCCCTGTTCCTTCTCGAGGAGGTGGAGGGTGTACTTGATGCGGTAGGCCTTGTCGGCGTAGATGATGTAGACGTTGGCGAACCAGTTCTCATTGTCCTTGCACACGCCGGGATACTGGCCCAGCTGGCAGGTGAGGGTGTTAGCCTCGGCATTGTAGGTGAAGTTGTTGAGGAAGAACTTGTCGGTGTTAGCCCATCCCGAAGCGGCTGTCTCGCCGTCTTCCTCACCCTCGGCATTCTGCACGGCGTGATACCAGAATCCGTGGCCTTCGCCGGTGGGGACGTTGGTCAGCGAGTCTTTCTTCATGCCGCCGCCGGCCTCTACGTCGCCATCGTTGTACCAGGTGGTGTAGAGCATGGTGTCAATCTGGAACGTCATCACGCCCATGTCGGGTATGCCGAGCAGCTTTGCCAGGTCGTCCAGCTCCACGACAACCTCGTCGCTGTCATAGCCTCCGCGGGGGTACTGCTCGACGACAATTTCCTTCTCGCCCACGATGTTGAGGTCTTTCTCTATGAGCGTTGGCTGCGGCACGTCGAACTCGGGAATCGCCAATACCTGGAGGGTCAGCGCGAATGTTGCCTGCTTGCCGTTGAGCGTCAGTCTGACAACCGCTGAGAGCGTCTCGCCGCCCTGCAGCACGTTGGGCATCTGGCCCATGGTGAAGACAAGCTTTGCATCGTCGCTGCTAACGCTGCCTCCGGCCATGATGGTGATGACCGACGAGATGTCGGCCACGTCGACGCTTCCGTCGCCGTTTACGTCGGCTGCATCGTATGTTGCCGAACCGGCCATGACGCTGATGATGGCCGATATGTCGGCCACGTCGACCGAGCCGTCGGTGTTCACGTCGCCTTTATTTTCCGTGCCTTCAACGCCCGGGCTAATAAACCACACACTGCCCTCGCCGTGAGCCACGAGGTTATTCTCAGCGTCGAGCCAGAAGCCGTGGTTGGCAGCCTCGGTGGCAGCACTCCAGGGAAGGGCATCGCCCTCGGCAGGAACGATGGAGAAGAGCACGGGGTCGGGAGTCTCGGCAGCGATGTAGTCGCTGACAGCCTTTGCCAGAGTAGCGGCGTCGGTGTCGAGTGCCTTAGCCACTTCGGCCATGTCGAACGATACGGCAGCATTTTCATAAGCCTTCGTAGGATACTGGCTCACACTGCCCTGAAACTGCGCCTGCGCCGTGGTGCCCATCAGGAGGCACAATGCGGTTACAAACATACTTTTCAATTTGGTAATCTTCATAGCATAAGGAATTTAGTTAGTAAGTAAATGTAAAATCGGTTAATAATTGCGGCAAAGATACAATAAAAGTTCAAAAGGCGAAAGGTTTATCAATTAAAAAAGTATAAAAGGTGAAAAGGTGAAAGCAGGAACGGCAGAATCTTTCAACTTTTCCATTATTCAACGCTGCGCATACTGAACTCGCAGCCGCAGTACTGCTGATTGTAGAATCCATATTCGCGTAGCAGCTGGTTGCGTCGCTCATAGAGTCCGCCCTTACGCCAGTTCTGGGCCCAGAAGCGGGTTCCCTCAACCGCTTTCTCGGCATCGTGGCCGGCCTGCTCTATCTGCTCCAGGCTTTTCCAGCGCGAGGAGGCCAGGGTGGTGGTAAACCATGTGAGCCCCTGCCTACGGGCCTCGTGAGCTGCAGCCGTGAGCCGCATGGTGAAGCAGTGCAGGCAGCGCCGTCCACGCTCAGGCTCACCCTCCAGCCCCTGCACGCAGCCGAGCCAGTGGCCATGGTCGTAGTCGCCGTCGGTCCAGCTCAGCCCCAGGCTCTCGGCGTGGCGCTTGCTCTCCTGCTTGCGTATCTCGTATTCCTCACGCGGGAAAATGTTGGGGTTATAATAATAAATGGTGGGCCTGACGTCGTGGGCGAGGAGCCACTCGACGATGGCCGACGAGCAGGGAGCACAACAGGCGTGAAGGAGCACCTCCTTCACGCCTGTGGGAATGATGATTGGCGGTTGTTTCATTTACTGTTCAGCCATGATGGAGATGACGTTGGCAATGTCGGCCACGTCTACCGAGCCGTCGCCGTTTACGTCGGCCTGCTCGTCATTTCCCGACCTGGCCATGACGTCGATGACGTTGGCAATGTCGGCCACGTCGACTGAGCCGTCGCCATTGACGTCGCCGGGCATACCCTTGACAACCTTATAGGGGTAGGTCTCCATGGTCTCGGCGTCGGTGTTGCTCACGCACTGATAGCCCTCTGCCAGCAGTTCCGTGGGAATGGTCTCCGAGAACAGGCCTCCCGAGCATACCATCGTGCCGCCGGGCCAGCAAATGAACATGTTCCAAGCGCTGATGCGGCATCCGCTGATTTCCACCGTTCCGTTGGTGGCTACGCCCGAGCCGTGGCCCAGGTTGGTGATGGTTCCGCCGCTAATGAAGGCCTTGGCGTTGAAGACGGCGATGGTCTGAGCCGTTGCGTTGTTGATGAACGTTCCCCCGGTGATGGTGGTCGTAGTGTTGTTGTTGGCCCAGAGACAGCGGCAGTCATTGACGACGTCGGCATCTTCGGGCAGCACACACTCGTTGCGGAATGTTCCTCCGCTGATGAGCAGTTCGCCGTCGACATTAAAGTTTCCTACGACGTTGATGTTGCCCGTAGTGACAAACTCGCCGTCGCTGATGGTGGCATCGCCGTTGAGCACCAGCACCTGATAGACCGACGTGAACGTACCGCCATTGATGGCCGTGCGGGTGCCTTGATAGGAGATGAGGCAGTAGCGCTGGTCCTTGTCTGTATCGATGACCTCGGATTGGTTGGTGAACGTGCCGCCATTGATGGTCACGTCGCCATTCAGTGACAGATTGCTCACTACGGGGCGATTACCCTTCGTGGTGAAGCTGCCGCCGTCGATGGTGGCCGAGCCGAGCAGGTAGAGCACCCGACTGCCCGATTCGAACGTGCCGTCCTTGATGAGCGTGCTCGTGCCGGCGCCGGTCCACAGGCAGCGACGCAGGTCATTGTCTGCGGAAGCGACGCCCTGGTTGCTGAACGTGCCGCCATTGATGACAAGCTGTTGGTCAGTGCAGTAGTTGGCGACGACCTCGCAGTTACCATACGATGTATAGGCACCGGCGTCAATGACCGTCTCGCCCGCAAGCAGCATGGCCTGGCCGTTAGACGTGTACTGGCCGTCCTTGATGTGCGTCTTGGAGCCTGCAAAGGTGATGAGGCATCGGCGGGAGTCGGTGGCAGCCTCTTCCGCAGAAGAGTTGGTGAAGGAGCCATTGTCGATGGCCAGGTCGCCATAGTTATAGATGAGGCTGACGTTGCCGTGGTCCAGCGTCATCGAGCCTGTCTTGCCCTCCGAGCTGTCGGTAATCGTGAGCGTGCCGTAGTTGTAGATGCCCAGGCTGTCGATGGTCACGCCGTGGCCGTTGAGGTCGAGCGTCACCGTCACGCCCTTCTTGAGGTAGATCATGCCCATGTGGACATCGTCAACGAGCTGGATGTTGGTCACGGTAGAGTCTGTGGAAGAATAGAAGGCATGGTCGAGCGAGGCAAAGGGCGTCTCGCCATTGACGATGGCCACGGGCACGATGGTGTCGGTGGCGACGGTGTCTGTGCTCTCCCCGCCGCCTTCTCCAGGCAGGGGTTCGTCGTCGGGCATCACTGCCTTTGCCTGACTCACGAAGGTCAGGGCAGCAAATGCAAGCGTAAGAAGATAAAATCGGTTTTTCATTGCTGTTTATAATATAATATGTACTATGCACTAATTGTACATCCTGGCCTTCTGCTCCTTGATTTGCTCGTCGTAGATGTAGTCGTCATACTGCATGAGCTTGTCGATGGTGCCCTTGGGCGTCAGCTCGATGATGCGGTCGGCCACGGT